>JAIWOG010000083.1 GCA_020217035.1 Magnetospirillum sp.
GGGGCACCGCCTTCCTGGTAGTGGATGGTTTCGACCTCGCCGATGAAGATGACGTGGTCACCGCCGTCAACCATGTTGACGAGCTTGCATTCCAGGTTGGCGATGCAGCCCGACAGGACCGGTACGCCGCCGGCGCCGGCCTCGCTGACCACGCCGGCCCACTTGTCCTCGGAGCGGCCGGCGAAGCGGATGGACAAGTCGCGCTGGTTTTCCGCCAGCATGTTGATGACGAAACGACCGCTGTTCTTGTAGGCGGCCAGGCTGGAAGTCTGGTTCCCCAGGCAGAACAACACCAGCGGCGGTTCCAGCGACAACGAGGAAAAGGCGCTGACCGTAACGCCGACCGGGCTGTTGTCGTCGGGGTTGACCGTGGTGACGACGGTGACGCCGGTGGCGAAACAGCCCAGGGCCTTGCGGAAGGAACGCGGATCGACAGTCATTGAAACCGGCCTGCTCTTGATGATGACGGAACACGACATTACTTGGGGCGATACCCAGAGGTCAAATGGCGGCTGAAGGAAATCGCCCAAAGCCTGTCCGCATCAGGTTTTTTTCGCCGAAATCGAAGTTGACTCGCGACACGCGAGGGGAAATATAGCATTCTCCGAAACGGTTATAATGACCGCGTGGTGTCCCGAAGGACCGCAGCAGGGGAAGTGAATGTTCGCGATCATCGGCATGGTGGTGACGATTGCATGCGTGCTTGGCGGTTATGCCGCCGCAGGCGGTCATCTTGACGTGCTGTGGCAACCTTTCGAGTTCGTCATCATCTTGGGTGCCGCCTTCGGATCGATGCTTTTGGGCAATCCAAAAGACGTCATCATGGGGGTGTTCAAGAAGTTCAGCATGATCTTCAAAGGGCCGCATTACAAGAAAGACGCCTATGTCGAAATGCTGTCCATGCTGTACGCGGTGTTCAAGCTGGCCAAGACCAAGGGTGACCTGGCGCTGGAAAGCCACGTGGAAAAGCCCGACGAAAGTCCGCTGTTCCAGAAGTTCCCCGGTTTCTCCAGCGACCATCACACGCGGACCTTCTTCTGCGACTATCTTCGCCTGTTGACCTTGGGCACCTCTAATGCGCACGAGTTGGAATCCATCATCGACGGCGAACTGGAATCGCACCACAAGCATTATCACGAGATCGCCCACGCAGTTAACCTGATGGCCGACGCCATGCCCGCCCTGGGCATCGTCGCCGCGGTGCTGGGCGTCATCCACACCATGGGCTCGATCACCGAACCGCCGGAAGTGCTGGGCCATCTGATCGGCGCGGCGCTGGTCGGGACCTTCTCGGGCGTGCTGATCTCCTACGCCTTCGTCGCCCCCTTCGCCCGCAACATGCAGATGTGCTTCGACTCGGACCATTATTACCTGATGGCCATCAAGTCGGGGCTTTTGGCCCACATGCAGGGATACGCGCCGCAGGTCTCGATCGAGTTCGCCCGCAAGATCCTGCCCGACGCCCTGCGTCCCACCTTCCAGGAACTGGAAGAAGTGGTCACCAACCTGCCGCCAGATTGATTAAGGCTTAACGCACATGGCCGAAGGCCAACAGATCATCATCAAGCGGGTGAAAAAGGTTGCGGGCGGCGCCCATGGCGGCGCCTGGAAGGTGGCCTACGCCGATTTCGTGACCGCCATGATGGCGTTCTTCTTGTTGTTGTGGCTGCTGAACGCGGTGACCGAAGAGCAGCTGACCGGCATTTCCAATTATTTCGCCCCGTCCATGGCGTCGAAAAGCGCGTCGGGCGCCGGCGGCATCCTGGGTGGCCAGGTCATCGGCCAAGGGGCCCAGGTGTCGCAAACCTCGTCCCCCAGCCTGGTCCAGCATCTCCCCCCCTCTTCCATCGGCCCTGGCGGCGAGGACCTGACCTCGGCCGCCACCGAACCCATGGAGGGGATGAGCGAGGAAGAGTTCAAGGAAAAGCTGGCCGAACGCGAACAGCAGAAGTTCGACAAGGCCAAGGACGTTCTGGAAAACGCGCTCAAGGGTATTCCTGAACTACAGAAGTTCGAGGGATCGCTGCTGGTGGACAACACGCCGGAGGGGCTGCGTATCCAGATCACCGACCAAGAAGGGCTGGCCATGTTCCCGTCGGGAAGCTCGGCCATGTTCGGACATACCCGCGCCCTTTTGGACCTGGTGTCGCGCATCGTCAACCAGATGCCCAACAAGATCAGTATCACCGGCCACACCGATGCCATCCCGTTCCGCGACCCCTCGGGCTACACCAACTGGGAATTGTCGGCCGACCGCGCCTTGGCCAGCCGTCGGGCGCTTTTGATGTCCGGCGTTCCCGAGGATCGTGTCGACCGCGTGGTCGGCCGCGCTTCGTCCGAGCCGCTGGTGGTGGACGACCCCAAGGCGCCGCGCAACCGACGCATCAGCATCATCCTGCTGCGTGAGAACGACCTGACTGAACCGCCGCAGACTCCGCTCGCCCCCGGAACCAAGCCCTAGAAACCTAAACCACGGCGACCTAGATTGGATGGCGGAACACAGGAGAGCCCCATGAACGGTTCCGTCACCATCATCCCGCCACCCGCCGCCTTCGACGATCCGTCCCTGTACCAGGGCACCACCAGCAAGCGGGTGTTCGCCTATCTGGTGGACGTGGTCGTGGTCTGCCTGGCCGGCGCCGCCGTGTGGATCGGCATGGGAATCCTCGGGTTGGCGACCTTGGGCTTGCTGCTGCCCCTGCAGCCTTTGGCGGTAGCCCTGGTCCCGCTGGCCTATCACGTGGGCCTGATCGTCTCGCCGGCGGCGGCGACCTTGGGCATGCGGCTGTTCGGCATCCGGGTGGCCGATGCCCAGACTGGCGCCCCGCCCGGCTTGGCGCAAGCCATCATTCAGGTGGTCGCCTTCTATGGATCGGTGACCTTGACCGCTTGGTTGATCCTGATTTTCGCCCTTTTCAACCCCCGCCGCCGCACCTTGCACGACATCCTGGCGGGAACAGTGGTGGTCAACACCGAAAAACGCCTATAATGATGGCGGTTTGGGTCTGAGATGGTTGGCGATGGATCATATCCCCCTGAAACGTCCGCATTTCTTCTTTACCACGGCGGCGCTGCCCTGCCCCTATCTGCCCGGCCGCCTGGAACGCAAGATCGTCACCGAATTGAACGGCCCCGATTCGGAAAGCTTGCATGAAGCCTTGTCGCGGGCCGGGTTCCGCCGTTCCCACTCGATCGCGTACACCCCGGCCTGCCCGGGTTGCCAAGCCTGCGTGCCGGTTCGCATCGTCGTCGACCGTTTCAAGCCGGACCGCACCATGCGCAAGGTCGCCCGACACAATGCGGGACTGAGCGTCCGCGTGGTCCCGGCCCGGGCCACCGCCGAGCAATACAAGCTGTTTTCCCGTTATCAGGAATCCCGCCATAACGGCGGCGACATGGCGTTGATGGGTTTCTACGACTACCGGTCCATGGTCGAGGACAGCCCCATCGACACTTTCCTTCTGGAATTCCGCCAAGCCGACGACACCTTGGTGGCCGCGTGTCTGACCGACCGCATGGGAGACGGCCTGTCGGCGGTCTATTCCTTCTATGAACCGGACATGACGGCGGCGTCCTTGGGCACCTACATGGTGCTGTGGTTGGTCGCCGAGGCGGCCAAGCAGAACCTGCCTTTCGTCTATTTGGGCTATTGGATCCCACAAAGCCGTAAAATGGCCTACAAAACCCGCTTCCACCCCCTGGAAGCCTTCGGCCCGGATGGCTGGCAGCCCCAAAACGGGATGTGAATCGGATAACCATTTTCATAAAATGGACATATTTCGGAAATCCGAAAGACAATCTGTATCTGGCCTTCGTATTGACACCATGTCATAGTGCCCCCGCGCCAAGAGGTAATACCGGTTCAGGTACTAGGGAGGTTACATGACGCTGCTGCTGCAACTCAGCGGCCTGATCGACCGTCTAAACACGATGGTCGGTAAGGCAGTATATTGGTTGATCTTGATCGCGGTGCTGGTTAGTGCTGGCAACGCCACCGTTCGCTACGTGTTCAACGCCAGTTCCAATGCCTGGCTGGAAATTCAGTGGTACCTGTTCTCGGCGGTGTTTCTGCTGAGTGCCGGATACACCCTGCTGCGCAACGAACACATCCGGATCGACGTGCTGACCGCGGGACTGAGCCAGCGGACCCATGCCTTGATCGACATCCTGGGCTGCGTCTTCTTCCTGTTCCCCATGGCCATCATGATCATGTGGCTGTCCATTCCCATCTTCGTCGATTCCTTCGTCACCGGCGAGTTGTCCAGTGACGCCGGCGGGTTGATCCGCTGGCCGGCCAAGATCCTGATCCCCGTCGGCTTCGCCCTGCTGATTCTGCAAGGCTTGTCCGAGACCATCAAGCGCCTGGCCTTCCTGGCCGGCAAGATCGACCATTACGGCGCCCCGGCCGCCGGCCATCACGGGGGTGCCCAGGAATGACCGCCTTCATTATCGCCAACATGGCGCCGTTGATGTTCGGCGCCTTGGTCCTGTTCCTGCTGTGCGGCTATCCGGTGGCCTTCGCCTTGGGCGCCAACGGCCTGTTGTTCGGGCTGCTGGGCATGGAACTGGGCCTGTTCCATATCGAGTTGTTCCAAGCGCTGCCCGAACGCGTATTCGGCATCATGCGCAACGAGACCTTGCTGGCCATTCCGTTCTTCACCTTCATGGGGTTGATCCTGGAACGCTCGGGCATGGCGGAAGACCTGCTGGACACCATCGGCCAGTTGTTTGGACCCATTCGCGGCGGCTTGGCCTATGCGGTGATCTTCGTCGGCGCACTTTTGGCCGCCACCACCGGCGTGGTCGCCGCCTCGGTGATCTCGATGGGTCTGATCTCGCTGCCGATCATGCTGCGCTATGGCTATGATCCGCGTCTGGCCAGCGGCGTCATCGCCGCTTCCGGCACCCTGGCCCAGATCATCCCGCCGTCCCTGGTGCTGATCATCATGGCCGACCAGTTGGGCCGTTCGGTGGGCGACATGTACCAAGGTGCCATGATCCCCGGCTTGGTGCTGACCTCGCTTTACGCCGGCTACATCATCATGTGCACGTTGTTCCGCCCCAACATGGCCCCGGCCCTGCCGCCCGAAGCCCGCACCCTGCGCGGTTTCAAGCTGTTTCAGCGGGTGCTGTTCTCGCTGGTGCCGCCGTTGGTGCTGATCTTCCTGGTGTTGGGCACCATCTTCATCGGTGTGGCCACCCCCACCGAAGCGGGCGCCATGGGTGCGGCAGGCGCATTGATCCTGGCCGTCATCCGCCGCCGCCTCAGCCTTGACCTGATGAAGCAGGCCATGGAAAGCACCGCCAAATTGTCGTCCTTCGTGCTGTTCATCCTGATCGGTTCGACGGTGTTCGGCTTGGTGTTCCGCGCCGTCAACGGCGACCTTTGGGTCGAACACCTGATGACGTCGCTGCCGGGCGGCCAGTTGGGCTTCCTGATCGTCGTCAACATCCTGGTCTTCGTCCTGGCCTTCTTCCTGGATTTCTTTGAACTGGCCTTCATCATCGTTCCCCTGCTGGGGCCGGTGGCCGACAAGATGGGCATTGACCTGATCTGGTTCGGCGTGCTGCTGGCGGTCAACATGCAGACCTCGTTCATGCATCCGCCCTTCGGCTTCGCCCTGTTCTTCCTGCGCTCGGTCGCCCCCAAGGACGATTACGACGACAAGGTGACGGGCAAGCGAATCCGAGGCATCAAGACCAGTGACATCTATTGGGGCGCCATTCCCTTCGTCTGCATCCAGCTGATCATGGTCGCCCTGGTCATCGCCTTCCCGCAACTGGTGGAAGGGTCGCTGGGCAAACGCGAGAAGATCGACCTGGATCAGGTGGAGATCCAGATCGAGGCACCTTCCTATGGTGACAGTGGCGGCTATGGCGGGCCGTCCGGTTTCGAGCCGCCCAAGGCCCCCGAAGATGTTCCTTCGGAGCAGCCAAGCGGTGGCGACGACCCCATGGACGCCATCAAACGGCAATTGCAGCAACAGCAGCAATAAGCCGCACGACAAACCCCCGGCCCGCAAGGACCGGGGGTTTTTCTTGGCCAAGCCTTTCGAGCGGATTTTGATTGATCGAAATCTGCTCTCGCGGCGGTGCCGCAGACAGCAAAAAGCCCCGGACTGTCGTCCGGGGCTTGCTGGGAACCAGGGTTCCTTACTTCTTCTTCGCGCCGACCGGGTTGTACAGCACGAAATTATCGAAGTTGGATTCGGCCACACGCCACCACAGATGGATGTCCTCGCGGAACTTCTTCCACTCGGTGAAGATCTTCTTGAAGTTGGCGTTGGTGGCCGAGATTTCGTCATACAGGCCGAAAGCGGCTTCCTGGGCGGCGACCATCACGTCCTTGGGATAGGCGCGCAATTGGGTGCCCTGGCCGACCAAGCTCTTCAACGCGTTGATGTTCAACACGTCGTACTTGGTCTGCATGTCCAGATTGCATTCGGCGCAGGCGGTTTCGAACGCTGCCTGGTACGACTTGGGCAGCTTGGCCCACTGCTCCAGGTTGCAGTACTGCGAGATGGTCGGGCCACCTTCCCAGAAACCCGGATAGTAGTAGTACTTGGCGACCTTGTGGAAGCCCAGCTTTTCGTCGTCATAGGGACCGACCCATTCGGCGGCGTCGATGGTGCCCTTTTCCAGCGACGGATAAATGTCGCCGCCAGCGACTTGCTGCGGCACCACGCCGATCTTGGCCATGACGCTGCCGGCCAGACCGGCGATACGCATCTTCAGACCTTGCATGTCCTTCAGGGACTTGATTTCCTTGCGGAACCAGCCGCCCATCTGCACGCCGGTGTTGCCGGCGGGGAAGTTGATGACGTTGTAGTTCTTGTAGAACTCGCGCAGCAACTGAAGACCGCCGCCATGATAAAGCCAGGCATTGTTCTGTCGCGCGTTCAGGCCGAATGGCAGGGCGCCTTCGAAAGCGAAGGTCTGATCCTTGCCAACATAATAGTACGACACGGTGGCGCCGCATTCCACGGTACCGGCCTGGACCGCGTCCATGACCTGCAGACCGGGAACGATTTCACCGGCGGCGAAGACGCGAATCTGGAACTTGCCGTCCGTCAGCTCGGCGACGCGCTTGGCGACGAACTCGCCGCCGCCATAGATGGTGTCCAGGCTTTTGGGAAAGCTGGACGCCATGCGCCACTTGACCTCGGGGTTGCTCTGGGCGATCGCCGGGGCGGCGATGGCGGTACCGGCGACGCCGAGACCGGCAGCCTTCAGAAAGGAACGTCTTTCCATGCTTTCCTCCTGGTTATGCAAAGCCTTGAACAGGTGGCCCTGCCTTCGTGATTAGGTGCCCGATCCTGGCACGAAACAACTGGTCTGACCAGTACCCAGATGAATTTATTCGCAACAAAAAAGCCCCGCTCATCGAGCGGGGCCTCTTGTCGGCGTCAGCGGCCTATTTCTTCTTGCCCTGAACCGGGTTCGACAGCACGAAGCCATCGAAGTTCAGTTCCGCCACCCGCCACCACAGTTGAATGTCGTCGCGGAACTTCTTCCAGTGGGGCAATATCTTGGCGAAATCGGCGCTTTCCCCGGCCAATTCGTCATAAAGGTCAAAGGCGGCGGCCTGGGCCGCGACCAGCACGTCCTTGGGGAACGGCTTCAGGATGGCGCCTTCCGCCACCACCTTCTTCAAGGCCAGGGCATTGCGCATGTCGTACTTGGCCAACATGTCCAGGTTGCATTCGGCGCAGGCCGCTTCGAAAGCCGCCTGATAGGACTTGGGCAGCTTGTTCCAGTGCTCGAGGTTGCAGTAATTGGAAACGAACGGCCCGCCTTCCCAGAAACCGGGGTAATAGTAGTACTTGGCGACCTTGACGAAACCCAGCTTCTCGTCGTCATAGGGGCCGACCCATTCGGCAGCGTCGATGGTGCCTTTTTCCAATGACGGGTAAATGTCGCCGCCGGCGACTTGCTGCGGCACCACCCCCAGCTTGGCCATGACGCGGCCGGCGATGCCGGCGATGCGCATCTTCAGACCTTCCATGTCCTTGATGGACTTGATTTCCTTGCGGAACCATCCGCCCATCTGCACGCCGGTGTTGCCGCAGGGGAAATTGATGACATTGTACTTCTTATAGAATTCGCGCAGCAATTCCATGCCGCCGCCATGATAGATCCAAGCCGCGTTCTGCCGGGCGTTCAGGCCGAAGGGCAACGCCGCCTCGAAGGCGAAAGCCGGATCCTTGCCCACATAGTAATAGGATACGGTGGAACCGCATTCCACCGTGCCGGCCTGGACCGCGTCCATCACCTGCAGGCCGGGAACGATCTCGCCGCCGGCGAAGACCCGGATCTGAAACTTGCCGTCGGTCAGTTCCGCCACTCTTTTCGCGACGAAATCGCAACCACCCTGCAAGGTGTCCAGGCTGCGCGGGAAGCTGGACGCCATGCGCCACTTCACTTCCGGGTTGGACTGGGCGATGGCCGGGGCGGCGACGGCGGAACCGGCGGCGCCCAGGACACTGGCTTTCAGAAACGAACGTCTTTCCATGGCGGACTCCTGCTAACAATCGGCCGGGATGCTGCCATGGATGAATTGGTATGACCACCCCGGCTACCCGATGGCAGCGGGGCGGAAAACGCATACGTCGCAAGACGACCTAAGCCCGCGGGGCGTCCGAGCGGGCCCGGCACGGGCCTTGACTTAGGTAAACTTATTGACGCGGGGGAATCCAGTGGGCGGCAACCGCCCGACCGAGGCCCGCTTGCCCAGCCACGGCGTCAAATCGGCTTCGGTGCGGGTGCGTTCCCCCGATTTCCACGACAGGCCGTCGGCCAGGTTGAACACCTTGATGTCGGCGACGCCGCCATCGCGATACTTTTGCAGCATCACACCGCGTCCACGGGCCATCACCGGGATTTCCTCGGCCATGAACACCAAAAGCTTGCGATTGTCGCCCAAGATGGCCACCGCGTCGCCCTCGGCCGGCAGACAGAAGGCAGCGGTCTCGCCGTCGCCCAAATTCAGCACGCTTTTGCCGGCCTTGGTCTGGGCCAGGACTTCCGCTTCCTCGACGATGAATCCGCGCCCGCCCGACGACGACAACAGCAACTTGCGGCCCGGCTTGTGGGCGAAGATGGTCAACACCTCGGCTTCGTTGGCCATGTCGATCATCAGACGCAAGGGTTCGCCGAAACCTCGGCCCGACGGCAACTTGTCGCCGCCAATGGTGTAGAAACGGCCGTCGGTGGTGAAAACCAGCAACTTGTCGGTGGTTTCCGCCTTCAAGGCCAGCCGCAACTGATCGCCTTCCTTGAACTTGACGGTGTCGAACTGGTCCGTATGGCCCTTCATGGCGCGAATCCACCCCTTTTCCGACAGGATCAGGGTGATGGGCTCGCGCTCGACGAAGGCTTCGATGGGAACGATCACCGCCGACGGCGCGTCGGCCAGTTCGGTGCGGCGGTCACCCAAGGGGGTGCCGGGACCAAAGGCTTTGCGGGTCTCGGCGATTTGCGTAGCGATGGTGGACCAGCGCCGCGCCTCGTCGGCCAGCAGGGCCTCCAGGTCGCCCTTCTCGGCGGTCAGGCTGTCGTGTTCCTTGCGGATCTCGAACTCTTCCAGCTTGCGCAAAGAGCGCAGGCGCATGTTCAAGATGGCTTCGGTCTGGGCTTCCGTCAGGTTGAAGGTGCGCATCATCACCTGTTTGGGCTCGTCCTCCTCGCGGATGATGCGGATGACCTCGTCCAGGTTCAGATAGGCGACCAGATAGCCTTCCAGAACTTCCAGACGCTTGGCGATCTTTTCCAGACGGAAGCGGGAACGGCGTTCCAGCACTTCCATGCGGTGATCCAGGAACGCTTGCAACACCTGCTTCAAATCCATGACGCGCGGCACCGAATCGCGGTCCAGCACGTTCATGTTCAGCGAGATGCGCACTTCCAAATCGGTCTGACGGAACAATTGTTCCATCAGCATCTCGGCTTCCACCGTGCGGTTGCGCGGCTCCAGCACCACGCGCACGTCCTCGGCCGATTC
>JAIWOG010000084.1 GCA_020217035.1 Magnetospirillum sp.
GTCGCGGATGTCGGCCAAAAGCGGCAGCTTCTTGTCGTTCAAAAGCTCGGCGATCTTTTCGATCACCTTGGATTTCTGCACCTGATAGGGAATTTCGGTGACCACGATCTGATAAAGACCGTGGCTCAGTTTCTCGACTTCCCACTTGGCGCGCAGACGAAAGGCGCCGCGACCGGTGCGATAGGCCTCCAGGATGGCCGGGCGGCTTTCCACCAGCAGGCCACCGGTGGGGAAGTCGGGGCCGGGCATGTGCTCGACCAAGCTGTCCACCTCGCAATCGGGGTGCTTGATCAGATGGTCCAGGGCGTTGCAAATCTCGCCCACATTGTGCGGCGGGATGTTGGTGGCCATGCCCACCGCGATGCCGGCGGCACCATTGGCCAGCAAATTGGGAAAAGCCGCCGGCATGACCAGGGGTTCTTCTTCCGACCCGTCATAGGTGGGGCGGAAGTCCACCGTGTCGTCGTCCAGGTTTTCCATCAGCGCGGCGGCGACGGATGTCAGCTTGGCCTCGGTGTATCGCATGGCGGCGGCGTTGTCGCCGTCAATGTTGCCGAAATTGCCCTGACCTTCCACCAGCGGATATCTCACGGCGAAATCCTGGGCCAGACGCACCATGGCGTCATAGACCGACATGTCGCCGTGGGGATGGTACTTGCCGATGACGTCGCCGACGACGCGGGCGCATTTCTTGAAACCGCCTTCCGGGTCCAATTTCAACTGACGCATGGCGAACAACAGCCGACGATGCACCGGCTTCAAGCCGTCGCGGACGTCGGGCAGCGATCGCGAGACGATGGTGGACATGGCATAGGCGAGATAACGCTCGCCCAGCGCCTCGGACAGCGAGGTGTCGCGCACGTCACCGTTATAGGCGGGTTCAGTCATGACGATTCCTAAAACTTGGACCCAGAGATAGTAGACGATGGCCGGAAACGGTCAACCAGTCGCGTACGTGATGCCGGCATGGCTTTGTGGTGGCTTCCCAGGACGTGGCGTTCCAGGAAGTACCCGGTCAGCGCCAAGCCATCGGCGATGGCCGCCCCCTGCCCTTCGCTTCCGTCCATCAGGAAGGCCGGAAGCTTCAGCAATTTATGGGCATAGGGCTGGCCGGCCTGGGCCGACACGGCGCGGGCGGATTTGGGGCTGACATAGATCAGGTTTTCGGTGCTGCCGGTGGCGGCGCAGGACGACAGATCCAAGCCGAACCCCAGGTCGCGCAGCAAAGCCAGTTCCCAATGCACGTAGACGCTGGGCCAGGACGGCGCCGCCATGGCATCCAACAGCGCCGTCAGCGCCTGGAAGACCGGGGTGTGGGGCTGCCGTTCGGGAAGCGCCGCCTCGCACAAGGCGCAGGCCGCAGCCAGGGCGGCCAGCCGGGTGGGATCATCCAGGTGCTGGGCGGAATGGGCGCAGGCCAGTTCCAGACGATAGGTCCCAAGCTGGTCGTCCAGACGTCCGCGCCACACCGCCTGCACGGCGTTGCCAGCCTGCAGCACCGGCCGCAACGCCTTGCCGGCACCCCCTGGGACCATGCCCGGATGGCGGCCATGGCCGCGGGTCAACAATGACGCCACCACCCCGTTTTCGCCGAAACGCCGGGCCGACAGCACGATGGCGTCGTCGGTCCATTCGCTCACAGATAGCTCGCCATGGTCAGTCCGGCACCGGCCAGGGCCAGAATCATGCCGGTCGCCGCCACCGGCACCGCCCAGCGTTCCAAGGGCGGCGTTTCTTCCAGGGATTCGGCTTTCCAAGCGCCCTTGCGGATGCGGTGCTGCAACACCGCCACCAAAAGCAGGGTGCCGAACCAGATCAACAAGACGCCGATTCCACGAATGCTCATGGGATCAGGGTGACCCGGCCTAGACGTCGAAGTCCAGTCCCATTTCGTTGTAATGGCCGCGCTTTTCCTGCCAGTCCTCGCGAACCTTGACATGCAGGAACAGATGGACCCGGCGTTCCAGCAGGGCTTCCAACTCCTCGCGGGCGGCGGCGCCGATGGCCTTGATCTGGTGGCCGCCCTTGCCGACGACGATGGCCTTCTGGCCGTCGCGCTGCACATAGATCACCTGGTCGATACGCGCCGAGCCGTCTTCGCGTTCTTCCCATTTCTCGGTTTCCACCGTCAGCGCGTAAGGAAGCTCCTCGTGCAACTGGATGAAAGCCTTCTCGCGGGTGATCTCGGCGGCCAGCATGCGCTGCGGCAGGTCGGAAACCTCGTCTTCGGGGTACATCCACGGCCCCAAGGGCATGCGCTCGACCAGCACCTTGTTCAGCTCTTCCAGGCCGCTGCCCTTCAAGGCCGAGATCATGAAGACGTCGCTGAAGATGCCTTCTTCATGCAGTTCGGCGGTCAGCTTCAACAGCTTTTCCTTTTTGACCGCGTCCACCTTGTTCAGCACCAGAATGGCCTGGCGCTGGGCTTTTTTCAGCTTGTCGATGATGGCACGGGTGTCGTCGTCGATGCCACGATTGGAATCGACCACCAAGCAGATGATTTCGGCGTCGTCGGCGCCGGTCCAGGCGGCGGCGACCATGGCGCGGTCCAGACGACGCTTGGGCTGGAAGATGCCGGGGGTGTCCACCAGGATGACCTGGGCGCATCCCGCCATCAGGATGCCCAGGACCCTAAAGCGGGTGGTCTGCACCTTGGGCGAGACGATGGACACCTTGGTGCCGACCAGGGCGTTGGTCAGGGTCGACTTGCCGGCGTTGGGGGCGCCGACGATGGCCACGTAGCCGCAGCGCTTTTCGTTCTCGGGCACCTCGGTCATTGGTTTACCTTCTCCAACATGGCTGTCGCGGCGGCCTGTTCGGCCACCCGCTTGGAATTACCCATTCCGGTCTCGGCCTCGACGCCTTCGACATTGACGGCGACGACGAAAACCGGATCATGCGGCGGTCCATCCTGACCGACCACGGTGTAATTGGGCAAGGGCTTGCCCCGACCTTGCGCCCATTCCTGAAGCGCCGTCTTGGCGTCCTTGGGCGGCTTTCGCACCGCGTCCATCATTGGCGTCCACAAGCGGCGCACGAACAATGCCGCCGATTCGAAACCGGCATCGGCGTAAAGGGCGCCGATCACCGCTTCGCAAGCATCGGCCAGAATGCCGGGATTGGCGCGCCCACCCGCCTCGTTCTCGCCTTTGGCCAGGGTCAGGCAAGCCGGCAAACCGATCAGGTGGGCGATCTCGGCCAATTTTTCGCGCCGCACCAAGGCGGCATGGCGTTTGGCCAAATCACCTTCGGCTTCGTTGGGGAAGCGCTGGAACAGCATGTCGGCCACCACCAGACCCAGCACCCGGTCGCCCAGGAATTCCAGGCGTTCATAGGCCATGCCGCTTTTATCCTTGCGGCCTTGCGCCGCCGAAGGATGGGTCAGCGCCTGCACCAGCAATTCTGGTTGGGTGAAATCGTGTCCCAGTTGACGACACAGATGATGGATCGCACCTTCGCCCATGGCTCAGTCGATGCCGTTCAGCAGGCGCTTGAAGCGGATGGCCCACGGCCATTTCCACACTTCCCACAACGCCGCCGAGCCGTCGCCCGAGAAGAAGATGATCTCGGCGCGGCCGACCAGACGGTCGGCGGGCACATAGCCCACATCGTCCAGAAAACGGGAATCGGCCGAATTGTCCCGATTGTCCCCCATCATGAAGTAATGGCCAGCAGGGACGTTGTATTCCGGGGTGTTGTCGGCCAGACCGTTGTCGCCCTGGAACTCGATGATGTGGTGGGTGCGGCCTTCCGGCAGGGTTTCGATGTAATGGGGTGCCCGCATGATGTTGCCTTCGCGGGTCACCTCGACGAAATCCTCGACCCGTTCGCGCTTCACCGGCTGGCCGTTGATGTGCAGGATGCCGCCCACCACCTGGATACGGTCGCCGGGCAGGCCGATTATCCGCTTGATGTAGTCGACCATCTCCTTGACCGGGCGGCCTTGGGAATCCAGCACCGGGCGGCCCAGGCCGTCGCGTTTGGACACCCAGACCTTGAACACCACCACGTCGCCGCGCTCGGGCATGCTTTCCAGGATGCGCCCGCCATCAGGCCCGACGCTGAAGGGCATGGAATGGCGCGAATAGCCATAGGCGTATTTGGACACGAACAGATAGTCGCCGATCAGCAGCGTCGGGATCATCGACCCGGATGGAATGTTGAACGGCTCGAACGCCACGGTGCGCACGAAGCCGGCGATCAACATGGCGACCACGACCGTCTTGATGGTTTCCCAGGTTCCCCCGGCTTTTGCTCGTGACATGAAGAAAACCACCCAAGCTGTTATAATATATAACTATTTGAAGAATGACGACAAATGCCCGACGGCGCGAGGAAACCAGTCCCCGCACGCCCTGTCAAGGCCGATGCCGGGCTTCGTCCATCAGTTGGCGCATATGGCGGATCGAGGCTTCGAAACCGACGAAGATGGCTTCACCCACCAGGAAATGGCCGATGTTGAGCTCGGCGATGGTGGGGATGGCGGCAATGGGCTTGACCGTGTCATAGGACAAACCGTGGCCGGCATGGCATTCCAGCCCGATGGCGGCGGCATGGGCAGCGGCCTCGACGATACGGGCCAGTTCGCGGTCCCGCTCGTCCCCCGTGTGGTCGCAATAGGCGCCGGTATGCAGTTCGACCACCGGGGCGCCGATCTCCAGGGACGCATCCAACTGGCGCGGATCGGCCTCGATGAACATGGAAACGCGGATGCCGGCATCGCGCAAGCGGTGCACCAAGGGGCGCAGACGATCCTTGGCGCCGACCACGTCCAGCCCCCCTTCGGTAGTGCGCTCCTCGCGCCGTTCGGGGACGATGCAGGCGGCATGGGGACGATGGCGAAGCGCGATGGCCAGCATTTCCTCGGTCGCCGCCATCTCGAAATTCAAGGGCAGCGCGATCTCGTTGGACAGGCGAGCGATATCGTGGTCGGCGATGTGGCGACGGTCTTCACGCAGATGGGCGGTGATGCCGTCGGCGCCGGCGGCGGCGGCCATGTGGGCGGCCCGCACCGGATCGGGATGCAGCCCTCCCCGGGCGTTACGGATGGTGGCGACATGATCGATGTTCACGCCCAGGCGCAAAGCGGACATAGCGGATCTTCCCAAATGAAGGCTAGTTGCGGGCGCGTTCCACCGACGAAATGGACGGCGTGGCCCGAAGGGCGGCGATGACGTTGGTCAGATGCTTGACGTCACGCACCTCGATGTCGATCAGCATCTCGAAGAATTCGGTGGTGCGGTTGGTGATCTTCAAATTGGTGATGTTGCCGACATTCTTGGCGATCACCGTGGTCACCGTGGACAGCGCACCGGGTTCGTTGGCCACCACCAGGTCGACACGACCCACATGGGCGGCGCCGTCGGTTTCGTCCCAGGAAATGTCCAGCCAGCGTTCCGGCGTCTCGGCGTATTGTTCCAGGTTCTCGCAATCGATGGTGTGGACGGTCACACCCTTGCCGGTGCTGACGATGCCGACGATGCGGTCGCCCGGCAGCGGATGACAGCATCCGGCGAAGTGCATGGCCATGCCGGGGATCAGCCCCTTGATGGGGACCGCGTGGCCCTTGTCGCGCTTGCTCGACGCCGTCTTGTTGCCATGGGCCAGCAGCACCACGTTGTCGGCGTGCTGGGCCGGGCTGGCCTTCAGTTCCGGATAGACCTGCTGGACCACGTCCTTGCCGGTCAGCGTCCCCTCGCCCACGTCGGCGATCAAGTCATCGACGCTGGGCACCTTGAAGATCTTCAAGACGCCTTCCAGGGCCTTGTCGGTCAGGTCGTAACCTTCCTGTCGGAAGGCGCGGACCAGGATGGCGCGGCCCAAATCGATGTATTGCGCCCGCTGCTGGGTGCGGACATAACGGCGGATGCGGGCGCGGGCCTTGCCGGAAACGACGAAGCGTTCCCAGGTGGGATTGGGAGTCTGCGCCTTCGACGTGATGATCTCGACCTGGTCGCCGTTATGCAGCCTGGACCGCAACGGCATGATGCGGCCGTTGATCTTGGCGCCGACGCAGGTGTCGCCGACCTCGGAATGGACGGCATAGGCGAAGTCCACCGGGGTGGCGCCTGACGGCAGGGATATCAGGTCGCCCTTGGGGGTGAAGCAGAACACCTGGTCCTGGAACATTTCCAGCTTGGTGTGTTCCAGGAATTCCTCGGGGTTCGAGGCGTGTTCCAGGATGTCCAACAGCTCGCGCAGCCAGCGGTATTGACGGCCGTCGGTCTGACGGCTGCCGCCCTGCTTGTATTTCCAATGGGCGGCGACGCCCAGTTCCGACACTTCGTGCATCTCGTGGGTGCGAATCTGCACCTCGATGCGGTGGCGTTCCGGGCCGAAGACGCCAGTGTGCAGCGACCGATAGCCGTTGGGTTTCGGCGTCGAGATGTAGTCCTTGAAGCGGTTGGGCACCATCGGGTACTTGGAATGAATGACGCCCAACGCCCGATAGCAATCCTCGATGTTGTCGACGGCGACACGGAAGGCCATGATGTCGGACAATTGTTCGAAGCCGACATTCTTGCGCTGCATCTTCAGCCAGATGGAATAAGGCGTCTTCTCGCGGCCCGACACCGTGGCCTTGACGCCTGCTTCCTCCAACGTCTTGCGCAGTTCCTCCAGGATGCGGCCGATCAGGTCGCCGCCCTGTTCGCGCAGGAAGTTCAGGCGCGCGATGATCGAGCCCCGGGCGTCACCGTGAAGCTCGGTGAAGGCCAGGTCCTCCAGCTCCATCTTCATTTCCTGCATGCCGATGCGTTCGGCCAGGGGCGCGTAGATTTCCATGGTCTCAAGCGCGATGCGGCGGCGCTTGTCGGGATTCTTGATGAAATGCAGGGTCCGCATGTTGTGCACGCGGTCGGCCAGCTTCACCAGCAGGACTCGGATGTCCTCGCTCATGGCCAAGACCAGCTTGCGCAGGTTTTCCGCCTGCTTGGCATGGTCGGATTGCATCTCGATGCGCGACAGCTTGGTGACGCCATCCACCAGACGGCCGATTTCCACCCCGAACATCTTGTCGATGTCTTCCTGGGTGGCCGGCGTGTCCTCGATGGTGTCGTGCAGCAACGCGGTGATGATCGACGCGCTGTCCAGCCGGTACTTTGTCAGGATGCCAGCGACTTCGATGGGATGGGAAAAATAAGGATCGCCCGAGGCCCGCAATTGCGAGCCGTGCATCTTCATGGCGAAGACATAGGCGCGGTTGATGGCGTCTTCGTCAGCGGCCGGGTCGTAAGACTTGACCCGTTCGACAAGTTCGAATTGACGCATCATCGGGTTGACACCTCGTGTCGGCGGCAACCCTTGGTCGCGGAACGCGGCGGCTTTTGGCTTGGGTTGCTCGCCATCGCCGCCGCCTTCGTCGGATTATTCGTCGCTATCGGCCAGGTCGCCGGCGAAATCCATGGGGTCGTCGGTCACCGACATGCCGTCTTCCATGGCTTCTTCCTCGGAAGCGATGTTCTCGAAGCCCATGTCGCTGTCGGGCATGAAGGCTTCCAGTTCGTCTTCCTCGGGCTCGTCGGCTTCGACGTGCTTTTGCAGGCCCAGGACCAGAGAATTGCGCAGATGGTCCAGTTCGACGGTGTCCTCGGCGATTTCGCGCAACGCCACCACCGGGTTCTTGTCGTTGTCACGCTCGACGGTGATGTGGCCACCGGTCGAGATGTCACGGGCGCGCTGGGCCGCCATCAACACCAGTTCAAACCGATTGGGGACCTTGACGACACAATCTTCAACCGTAACGCGGGCCATGGACCGTCCTTCGATAATGTGCATGCGCAAAAGAGCATAGTTTATATAGCGGGGCCCCACCCGAAAGCAAGGCCCAAGCCCGCCTTCGGCATGCTTTGTTGTTGCATGCCTTCGCCCGCCCCCCTACCTTGTCTCCATAATATCCAAACCATTTATTTTGAAATCGAGACGACCATGATTTTTTACGATTCCGAACGCGTCGGCCTGTTCATCGATGGATCGAACCTGTACGCCGCCGCCAAGGCCCTGGGCTTTGACATCGACTACAAGAAACTGTTGAAGCATTTCGCTAGCGAAGGCCGCCTGATCCGCGCTTTCTATTATACCGCCCTGGTCGAAGACCAGGAATATTCCCCCCTGCGCCCCCTGATCGACTGGCTTGATTACAACGGCTACACCATGGTCACCAAACCGACCAAGGAATTCACCGACGCCACCGGCCGACGCAAGATCAAGGGCAACATGGACATCGAACTGGCCATCGACGTCATGGAAATGGCCCCCCATCTGGATCACGTGGTGCTGTTTTCCGGCGACGGCGACTTCCGCCGCTTGGTGGAAGCGGTCCAACGCAAGGGGGTGCGGGTCACCGTGGTGTCGACAGTGCGCTCGCAGCCGCCCATGGTGGCCGACGAATTGCGCCGTCAGGCCGACACCTTCCTGGAACTGTCCGACCTGGAACCGGTCATCGGTCGGGCGCCCCATCCGTCGCGCGACGACCGGAGCTATGGGGACCTGCTGTGAGCGGTTTGGCGGTTCCGGCCAAGGATTGCTCCTTATGTCCCCGTTTGGTGGGCTTCCGTCAAGCAAACCAGCAGAAATTTCCAGACTGGCATAATCGTCCGGTGGAATCCTTCGGGCCGCTGGATGCCCCCATCCTGTTCGTCGGACTGGCGCCGGGCCTGCGCGGCGCCAATCGGACCGGGCGCCCATTCACCGGCGATTACGCCGGCGACCTGCTGTACCCCACCTTGGTCAAGTTCGGGCTGGCCCAAGGCGTTTACGGCGCCGATCCCGCCGACGGCCTGCGGCTGACCGGTGTGCGCATCAGCAACGCGGTGCGCTGCGTGCCCCCCGAGAACAAACCGTTGCCTTCAGAATTCAACGCCTGCCGGCCGTTCCTGGAAGCTGAAATGGCGGCCATGCCCCGTCTTCGCGCCCTGTTCGCCATCGGCCGCGACGCCCACCAGGCCATTGTCGGCGGCATGGGCGTGCGCAAATCCGCCCATGTCTTCGCCCATGGCGCCGTGCACCGGCTGCGGGACGGTTTGGTGCTGGTCGACAGCTACCATTGCTCGCGCTACAACACCAACACCGGGCGCCTGACCGAAGCGATGTTTCATCAGGCGGTCGCCACCCTTGTGGAACAGTCGCAGTCTTAAGCCATATTTGACGCTTTTCTGTCACACTGACCCACCAACGACGGATGGGGCGACCCGATGGCTGAATTTCTGGAATGGAACGCCGAATACGAACTGGGGGTACCGGCCATGGATGCCGACCACCGGGACCTGATGGAAATGTGCAACCATTTCCTGTTCCTGGCGCAGAACCATACCCCTGCCCCCCAATTGGCCGATTGTCTGGATCGGCTGGTCCTGCGCACCCGGGCCCACTTCCAGGCCGAAGAACGTATGCTGGATCGCCACGGCTACCCGGCCCTGGCCGTCCACAAAGCCGAACACGAACGGTTGATCCGCGACGCCGAAGCCCTGAGCGCCGCCATTCGCGACGGCAGCGACAACCGCAGTCTGGACGACATCGTCGCCGAAACGTCGGGTTTCCTGCGCTCTTGGTTGCTGGAGCACATCCGCCAGAACGATCGCCCCTACAAGCCGTTCCTGCGCAGTCTTAGCTAGCGTCGCCGTCGGCGAATTCGAACGCGTTCTTGCCCCGTCGCTTGACCCGGTACATGGCTTCATCGGCCACATGCAGCAAGTCCGGTCCATCGGTGCCGTCATCGGGATAGATCGCCACGCCGACCGAGCCGCGGATTTCAGCCGGACGGCCATCCAGATCGAAAGGCAACGCCAAGCGCTGCAAAATCTTGGCGGCGACCATGCCGACATCGTCGCGCCCCTGCACCCCTTGAACGATGCAAGTGAACTCGTCGCCGGCCAAGCGGGCCACGGTGTCGGAAGAGCGCACGCAATCCACCAGACGCTTCCCGGTCTGCTGCAACAACAGGTCGCCGGCGGCGTGACCCAAGCTGTCGTTGACCTGCTTGAAACCGTCGAGGTCGATGAAG
>JAIWOG010000085.1 GCA_020217035.1 Magnetospirillum sp.
AACAAGGCGAACTTGCGGCCGTCGCGTTTCGTCTGGCGGATGGCTTCGTTCAGGCGGTCGGTGAACAGGGCGCGGTTCGGCAGACCGGTCAGGGCGTCGAAATTGGCCTGGCGCCACACGCGCTCCTCGTCTTCCTTGCGGTGGGTGATGTCGGAAAAGATGGCGATGTAATGGCTGAGCGCGTCCTGGTCGTCCTTGATGGCGACGATGGACAGCCACTCGGCATAGAACTCGCCCGACTTGCGGCGGTTCCAGATTTCGCCGCGCCAGCGCCCCTGACTGTTCAGCGCGTCCCACATGTTTTGATAGAATTCCGCGTCGTGCCGCCCCGAGCGCCACAGGGCCGGGTTCTGCCCGATGACTTCCTCGGCCGTGTATTCGGTGATGGTGGTGAAGGCTGGGTTGACGTATTCGATCTGGTTGCTGGCGTTGGTGATGACCACCGCC
This sequence comes from Magnetospirillum sp., assembly GCA_020217035.1. Lineage (GTDB taxonomy): Bacteria > Pseudomonadota > Alphaproteobacteria > Rhodospirillales > Magnetospirillaceae > Magnetospirillum. Next base: position 448 of record JAIWOG010000085.1, read on the forward strand.
TCGCTGGCGCTTTCCACCACCTTGGCGGTCAGCTTCAGCTTCTCCTCGGCCGCTTTCATGGCCGAGATGTCGTAGATCCAAGCCAGGTTGACCGCCTCGCCCTCGAAATGCGACGGCTTGACCGTCAGCAGGGCGTGGAACGGCTCGCCGTCGAAACGACGGAATTCCACCTCGGAATCGTTAACCTCCCCCTGTCGCTTCAACTCGGCGACGATGGACGATAATTGCCGGCCGTCCACATAAAGGTCGCGGGCCTGGCGCCCCAGGACGTTACGGGGTTCGGTGCGCAGGATTTCACAAAATCGGGCATTGGCGAACACCACCAAACCATCCTTGCGGCGCGAAGCGGAAACCCCAACCGGACTTTCCTGCAACATGCGCCACAACCGCTCCTCGGATTCGCGCAGACGCTTTTCATTGGCTTGCCGCAGCACCAAATCCTCTCGGATGCGGGCAACCATGGGGCGGAACACCACGGCGGCGGAAATCACCAGCAAGAACAGAACCAGGGCGACCACGGCGGCGTGATAGCCGAACATGTGCTGCAGACGTTCCAGGTTGTCCTGTTGATGCAACGCGGTCAGGCGATCTATCCGTCGCAACAAGCCGCCATCCACCGCGTCGCGCATGGCTTGGACGTCGGCAACGAAGGCCGGGTCCCCCAAACGCGCCGCCAACAAGCCGCGTCCATGGCTGACGAAAGTGCGCAATTCCATGTCGAGATGGGCTTCGGGACCGAAATACAGACCCAAGACCCGCTCTGAAGGCGGTTGCGGCCGCTTGAGTTCTGGCAGTCCCAGCATCAGTCCGCCATGAGTGGCCTCGAGCCGATCCAGAACGCTTTGCAGGTCGCGCTCCAGGGTGATGGCAGCCGCCGCCCCCGGCCGCAGCTGAACCATTTTTTCCGCCAGGTCCAGGACTTGCCGGGCCTGCACCTTCTGGCTGGCCGAGGCGTTGACCACGGCGATGGTACTTTCGGCGTCCATCAAGACCCGCGCCAAGCCCAGGAACGAGCCGACCGCCAACACGCCGATGATCGCCAAGACAGCGACATAGCGTACGGTCAAGCCCCGGGTCAGGCGTTGCGCTAAATCGGACATGGGCCTCCCCGGCCGGTTCTTGCACCAGTTGCGGTGTTTTGTCGGTTCATAGCATGGGACAAGGGCTTGCGCGACAGCGGAAATGAAAAGAGAGGCTTTCGCCTCTCTTTCCCGTTGGTTCACGCTCCGGACAGGCGCTGCAAGGCTTCTTGCAGCTTATCCTTGGCGGCCGCCCATTCCTGACGGCGTTCGCGGTTTTCCTCGACCACTTCGGGGGCGGCGCGGGCAACGAAATCGGGGTTGGAGAATTTCTTGTCCACCTTGGCGATTTCGCCTTCGACCCGGGCGATTTCCTTTTCCAGTCGGGCGCGTTCCTTGTCGATGTCGATGACCCCGGCCAGCGGCATCACCAGGGTGGCTTCGTCCACCACCATCTGGGCCGCCCCGTGCGAGAACGCCTGAGCCACGCGGGTGGCATCGGCCTGGGCCTCGAACGCCGCCAGACGGGCCAGGCGGTTGATGATCTCGGCATGGGTGGCGACCCACGCCTTCTTGACGTCGGTCAGGCCGGTGGCCAACAAGTCGACCTGGGCCGAGGGCGGCACGTTCATTTCGGACCGCACGCCACGCACGGTGGACACCACGCGCACCACCCAATCCATTTCCTCTTCCGCCGCTGTGTCATGCAGGCCGGACAGGCTGGGCCAAGGGCGCAGCATCAGCGCCTCGGAACGGCTCCCCATCTGTTCCCACAATTCCTCGGTGATGAAGGGCATGAAGGGATGCAGGATGTGCAAGATGGTGTCCAGAACCCAAGCCGCGGTGGCCCGGGTTTCCGCCTTGGCCCCCTCATCGGCGCCGCCAAAGATGGGCTTGGCGAATTCCAGGTACCAATCGCAGAAGGTTCCCCAAACGAATTGATAGATGGCGCCGGCGGCGGCATCGTAACGATAGCCCTCAATCGCCTGGGCCACCTTGTCGGCGGCCTCGGCGGCCTTGCCGACAACCCAGCGGTTGACGGTCTGCTTGACCGCCTTGGGGTCGAATCCGTCAACCGGGGCGCATTCGTTCATCTGGCAGAACCGCGCCGCATTCCACAGCTTGGTGGCGAAGTTGCGATAGCCTTCGACCCGACCTTCCGCCAGCTTGATGTCACGCCCCTGTGCGGCCAAGGCGGCCAGGGTGAAGCGCACGGCGTCGGTGCCGTACTTGTCCATCAACACCAAGGGGTCGATGACATTGCCCTTGGACTTGGACATCTTCTGGCCCTTCTCGTCGCGGACCAAGGCGTGGATGTAGATGTCCTTGAAGGGCACGTCGCCCATGAAATGGATGCCCATCATCATCATGCGGGCGACCCAGAAGAAGATGATGTCGAAGCCGGTCACCAACACGTCGGTGGGGTAATAACGCGCCAGTTCCGGGGTCTGTTCCGGCCAACCCAGGGTCGAAAACGGCCACAGCGCTGACGAGAACCAGGTGTCCAACACGTCAGTGTCGCGGGTCAGTTCCACCGCCTTGCCGTAATGGGCGGTGGCGGCGGCCTGGGCCTCGGCTTCGGTTTCCTCGACGAAGACCTGGCCGTCGGGGCCGTACCAAGCGGGAACCTGGTGGCCCCACCAGATCTGTCGCGACACACACCACGGCTGGATGTTGCGCATCCATTCGTAATAAGTGTTCTCCCAATGCTTGGGATGGAACTTGGTCTTGCCCTTTTCCACCGCTTCCAAGGCCGGCTTGGCCAGGGTGGCGGCATCGACATACCATTGGTCGGTCAACCACGGCTCGATAACGACACCGGAACGATCACCATAGGGAACGGTATGCGGGTTGGGCTCGATCTTGTCCAAGAGCCCCAGTTCCTCGAAGGTGGCGACAACCTTCTTGCGGGCGTCGTAGCGATCCAGGCCCAGATATTCCGCCGGCACGTCGCCGGTGATCTTGGCGTCGCGGTCCAGGATGTTGATCTGCGGCAAGTCGTGCCGTTTGCCGACCTCGAAATCGTTGAAATCGTGGGCCGGGGTGATCTTCACCGCGCCGGTGCCCTTGGACGGGTCGGAATATTCGTCGGCGACGATGGGAATCAGGCGGCCCACGATGGGCAGACGCACCATCTTGCCTACCAGATGGGTATATCGCTCGTCCTCGGGATGGACGGCGACGGCGCTGTCGCCCAGCATGGTTTCCGGACGCGTGGTGGCCACGGTGATGAAGGTGTCGTCCATGCCTTCCACCGGGTACTTGAAGTGCCACATATGGCCCTTCACTTCCCGCTGTTCCACTTCCAGGTCGGAAATGGCGGTGTGCAGCTTGGGGTCCCAGTTGACCAAACGCTTGTCGCGATAAATCAGCTTTTGTTTGTAAAGGGTGACGAACACCTTGCGGACGGCGGCGGACAGCCCTTCGTCCATGGTGAAACGTTCCTTGGCCCAGTCGGGCGACGCCCCCAGACGACGCAACTGGGTGGTGATGGTGCCCCCCGATTCGGCCTTCCAGTCCCAGACACGGTCGATGAACTTGTCGCGTCCCAGATCATGACGGGTCACGCCTTGGGCTTCCAGCTGACGCTCCACCACCATCTGGGTGGCGATGCCGGCATGGTCGGTGCCCGGCTGCCATAAAGCGTCGCGGCCGGCCATACGGTAATAGCGGATCAGGACGTCCTGAAGCGTGAAGGTCAGCGCGTGCCCCATGTGCAGGCTGCCGGTGACGTTCGGCGGCGGCATCATGATGGTGTAAGGTGTCTTGTTCGACCCGGTCTGGGCGGCGAAGGCGCCGGACTTTTCCCAGTTCTCGTAGTGCTTGGGCTCAACCTCTGACGGGCGGTACGTCTTGTCCAGCATGGCCGGATTAGTCCTCGATAGCTGTTCGGTCGGTGATTTCGGCAAGGACAAAAGAGAAGCGGCCCGGGGGTGAGCCCGGGCCGCCATGTCCTCGGACGGGCAGAGACTAAAGGTTCTCGGCGCGATTTACCATCTTCTCGATTTCCTTCTTGACGATCCGCTCGATCATGTAAGGCAGGTTTTCGTCAAGCCATTCCTTGAGGATGGGCTTCAGCAACTCGCGCACCATGTCTTCCAGGGTGATGCCGCCGTTGCCGATGCCGATGGCGCGGGCGCGGACGATTTCACGGGCCAGATCGGACAACAGCGACGTGCTGCGATCGGCCACCGGCCTGGAGACCAGGGTGTCGTCATCGACCGGGGGCTTGGACGCCGCCCGCAGTGGCATCACCACCGGCTCGGGGATGTCTTCGAATTCGAAACCGCCGGTATCAGGCGAGAAATCGTTGATGTCGAAAGCCGGCTCGGCTTCCGGTTCATCCAGAACCATGTCGTCCGTCAACTCAAGGATGTCGTCGTCGTCTTCCTCGGGTTCCGACAGGACCAGCGGTTCGGGTTCGAAGACTGGTTCAGGCTCGGGCTCGGGTTCCGGTTCGGGGGCCGGAGCAGCCATGGCGAACATGGCGTCGATGTCGTCTTGCGGCAACGGCGCGGGTTCGGGCTCGGGCTCGGGTTCCGGCTCGGGTTCCGGCATCGGCGCCTTGGCTTGCTCCTCTGCTTCGTCTTCCGACAAAATTCGTCGGATCGAAGCAAGGATATCCTCCATTGAGGGTTCTTGTTGGGCCTTGTCGTCGCTCATGGTTCGACTGTCCGATGCTCCCCCTGGTACAAATCTTTAGGGATAATGCCCAACGAATGAGAAGAAATCATTAACAACTTGAAAGGTCCAAAGGAAAGCGGGGGCTGAAAGCCCCCGCGCGTCCCTTATTCCTCGTATTTCTGCTCGATCCCGGTTCCGATCCAGCGGCCACGAACCTCGTTATAGTTCTTGGTCGGGTCGTAAACTTCCGTCTTCAACGCCAGTCCATCGGCGGTCATTTCGCCCAAGGCCGACTTCAGCGTATAGGCGGCGACGGTTTCGTCTCGTTGGGCACGCACCAGGTTGACACGGGCGGTGAACAGTTCCTGTTCGGCGTTCAAGACGTCCAGAACCGTACGCGACCCAACCTTGGCTTCTTCCTCGACACCGGCCAAGGCCAATTCGGACGCCCGCAACTGGGCTTCCAGGGACTTGATCTTGCTGCGGGTGGCGGTCAGGTCTTCCCAAGCCTTGGTGGCGCTTTCCAAAGCGTCACGGCGCGCCTTGTCGGCCTCGATCTTGCGACGACCATAGGTGTGCTTGGTTTCGCGCACCTGGGAATAGACGTCACCGGCTTCGTAAATCGGCACCGTCAGCTTCAAGGTCGCTTCCAGGGCTTCGGTTTCGTTGCCCAATTGCGAGGTGTTGTGCCCCTTGCTGGCCTCGCCGACCAAGGACAGTTCGGGAAGCAATTCGCCGAACTTCAGGTCGATGCCGTGCTTGGCCGCCTCGGTGATCCAATCCGAATAGACGACGCTGGGATTCTTCGCCAGGGTCATGGACTTGATCTCGTCGAAAGACGCCGGGACGGCGACGGACTGCCGCGGCGCTTGCAGAGCCTCGGCGGGGCGGCCGACCACGGTGATGAACTTGGCGCGGGAATTCTGCAGCGCCCCTTCGGCGGCGGCACGGTCGGCGATGGCCCCGGCCAGACGGGCTTCCGCCTGGCTGACGTCGGTCCGGGTGATCTCGCCCACACGGAAACGTTCCTGGGCGGCTTCCAGCTGACGACGCAGGACCTGTTCGTTGTTGACGTTCAGGTTCAGCACCGCCTCGTCGCGAACCACGTCAAGGTAGGCGGTGGCGGCGGACAGCAGGACCGTCTGCTCGCTGACTGCCAAATCGGCACGGTTGGCCAGGACGTTGGCCTCAGCCTGGCGGGTTTCCGCCACGGTGCGGCCACCGCGATAAAGCGGCTGGGTGATGGTCAGAGAAGCGGTCTGGGACGTCCGCCCCTGCTCACGGGACTGGGAAGACGTGTTGCTTTCATAGCGGCCGCGCGCCAATTCGCCCGACAGGGTCACCTTGGGGCGCCAGTTGGACAGCGCCTGCGGCACCGCTTCGTCGGTGGCTCGCAACTGCGCCCGGCGGGCAAGCAGCGTGGGATTGGTGGAGTAGGCGGAGACCAAGACCTCCTCCAGCGTCTCGGCCGCAGCCCCGGGAACCTGGGCCAGGCCACTAACGATGACGGCGGCGCCCGCCAACAAGATCGATTTCCTCATCCCGCACCTTCCAGCAATTACAGGTCGCCCCAACGCTCCACTGCAACGGATTTCCCTGGAACAATAACCACCCGTGACGAAAGATCAAGAAATATCACGCATCCCCAACCAAGGATGGTCGAGCACCGTTGCACCAACGTAACGGTCATGCCATGGCGCACAAGCCCTGAGGTTTTGGCCGTTTCAAGAAAAAAGGGCCGCCCCGATCCGGCCGGCCCTTCACTCTAGCTATTTCAGCGATACTAAGACAGAACCCCAATTGTTAAATCGGGTTCAGAAAACAAAGCGCGGCTTCTTGCCGAACCCCGGCAGCTTGGGCACACGGGCGTCGAACAGTTGACGGCGGCCCCAGGTGTCGCCGACGCGGACCACCATGACGCCGCGTCCGACTCCCCGACCTTCGTCAACGATGGCGACCAGACGCCCCCCCTCGGTCAATTGCCGGCAAATGGAGGCGGGTATTTCGTCAACCGAGCCCGAGAACACGATGACGTCATAAGGGGCTTGCGCCGGATACCCCTGGTCCAGGGCTCCTTGCACCACCGCCGCGTTATCGATGGCCAATTCATTGAGAGCCGCCGTGGACTTGGCGGCCCAGTCGGCGTCGCATTCCAGGGACACCACCGTCTGCGCCAGCTTGGACAGAACGGCGGTGGAATAGCCGGCAGCGTCGCCGATGTTGAGGACGACGTCGCTATCCGTGATCTTGGCCGCTTCCAACAAACGCGCCAGGGCCAGGGGCTCGATGATGAAGCGTCCGCCGCCGATATCCAGGTCTTCGTCCACATAGGCGAAGCCGCGCATGGGCTTGGGAACGAACATTTCGCGCGGGACCTGCGCCAGGGCACCGACGATGGCGGGATCGATCACGCGGTTGGTGCGAATCTGACACTCGATCATGTTGGTGCGTGCGGCGGCGAAGTTCATCGCTTTCTCCTTGGAACCGTTGGCGGCCCGACAGCGCGGCCGCCTTGCATTTGGGGGCGATCAGGCCGCCTTATACCTCTGGAATCAAGGAAACTCAATGGCTCGGGACGCCCACAAAAAAACTGACAAAAAGTCGGAAACAGGCGCTTGACCACCACCGCCAAGGCGCGTATAAGCACGGTCCTCACGCCGGGCACGACTGGTGACGGCAAGTGGGCCGGATGGCAGAGTGGTGATGCAGCGGACTGCAAATCCGCGAACGTCGGTTCAATTCCGGCTCCGGCCTCCACAGCTTCGTTACGAAGCCTGGGCGTGAGAATAGAAGTTTCCAGGTCCTCGACACCGCTGCGGGGCACCTGATCCGGAGTAGCTCAGCGGTAGAGCAGCCGGCTGTTAACCGGCTGGTCGGGGGTTCGAATCCCTCCTCCGGAGCCAAATGAAAGGCCGGACCCTCGGGTCCGGCCTTTTCCTTTGTTCACTCCGGGCGTAAGCTTATTTTCCGAGAGGGAGAAGTTTCGTCCGGAGAGCCCGCCATGATCGAAGTCCGGATACACGGACGCGGCGGCCAGGGTAACGTCGTCGCCGCCTATTTGCTGGCTGCCGCGGCGTTCGAGACTGGCCGCCATTGCCAAGCCTTCCCGTCCTTCGGCGCTGAACGCCGTGGCGCCCCGGTGACCGCCTTCGTGCGCATCGCCGACCAATCCATCCGACGACGCTGTCAGGTGGCCAACCCGGCTTTTCTGATCATTCAAGACAGCGGCTTGTTGCACATCCCGGCCACTTTGGACGGCTTGCTGCCCAATGGGGCGGTCCTGGTCAACTCGCCGCGACCGTCAACCGCGTTGACGGCGGAATACGGCCGCCCGATGACCGCCCTGCCCGCCTCGGCCCTGGCCCAGGACATCCTGGGCCGCCCGCTGCCCAACGTCGCCTTGTTGGCGGCTTTCGCTGCCCTGACCGGCCTGATGCCGGCGGACGCCTTGGTCAAGGCGCTGTCCCACCGCTTCAAGGGCGACATCCTGGAACGCAACACCAAGCTGATCGAAGCCGCCAGCCAGTTGGTCCCGGCCGGCGCCTGGAAGGAGGTGGGCCATGCTTGAAGCCCTGGAAGGCTCGCAGGCCATCGCCCGCGCCGTCGCCCTGTGCCGCCCCGGCGTGGTCGCCGCCTATCCCATCACGCCGCAGACCCACATCGTCGAGAACATCTCGAAACTGGTGGCAGACGGCAAGCTGCACACCGAGTTGGTCAGCGTCGAAAGCGAGTTTTCGGCGGCGTCCGTGGTCTTGGGCGCATCGGCGGCGGGGTCGCGCTCTTACACCGCTTCGTCTTCCCAGGGCATCCTGTTGATGACCGAGGTGCTGTTCAACATCTCGGGCATGCGCCTGCCGGTGGTGCTGACCTGCGCCAACCGCGCCATCGGCGCCCCCATCAACATTTGGAATGACCATTCCGATTCCATGGCGGTGCGCGATTGCGGCTGGATCCAGCTTCATTGCGCCGACAACCAGGAAGCAGTGGACACCTCGATCCAAGCCTTCCGCATCGCCGAGGCCACCGAATTGCCGGTGATGGTGTGCATGGACGGTTTCGTTTTGACCCACACGCTCGAGACCCTGGAGATCCCCGACCAGGAATTGGTCGACAAATACCTGCCGCCTTTCGTCTTCGACCGCATGCTGGACCCGCGCAACCCGCTGTCCCTGGGCACCCTTGTGGGACCGGAATATTTTTCCGAGACCCGCCACCTGGCCCATCAGGCGTTGCAAGACGCCGCGTCAACCATTATTGACGCGGACCGGGAATGGCAGACCCTGACCGGTCGTTCCGCCGGCGGCTTGCTGACCGTCGAAGGCCCGGCCGACGCCAGGATCGGCGTGCTGGCCATGGGGTCGGTGGTGTCCACCTTCCGCGAGGCCATGGAATGTCTGGGGGCCGATCCGGCGCGGCTGATCGCGCTGCGGGCCTTCCGGCCGCTGCCAGTGGACGCCATCCGCGCCGCCTGCGCCGGCCTGTCCCATCTGGTGGTGGTGGACCGCGCCCTGTCTCCCGGTTTCGGCGGCATCGTCGGCGGTGAGATCAAGGCCGCCTTGTCCGGCCTGCCGAATGCTCCGCACATCCACAATGTCGCCATCGGCCTGGGCGGCCGCGACGTCCCCATGGAGATGTGGCCGCGCCTGCTGGAGGTGCCCCGGCAAGACGGCGGTTTCCGCATCTTGGACCTGGAACCGGCCAAGCTGGGAGAGATGTCATGACCGAAATGAACGACCCCCGCGCCCGCCAGCCGCGTTTTCGCGGCCTGGAAGCCGGCCACCGCGCCTGCCAGGGCTGCGGCGAGGCCCTGGCCGCCCGCTTGGTCACCGAATCCGCCGGCCCTGACGTCATCCTGACCAACGCCACCGGTTGCCTGGAGGTGTTCACCACGCCATGGCCGCAATCGGCCT
>JAIWOG010000086.1 GCA_020217035.1 Magnetospirillum sp.
GGCGAGTGCCGTGGCTGCATTCCCTGTTCGAGAATTCGGCGGCCATCGCGTCAGGGGTAGAGGCGGCGCTGAAAGCCCAGGGACGACGCAGCAAGGTCATCGCCATGGGTGGCGACGGCGGCACTTTCGACATCGGCTTCCAGGCGTTGTCGGGCATGTTGGAACGCATGCACAACGTTCTTTACGTCTGTTACGACAACGAAGCCTACATGAACACCGGTATCCAGCGCTCGGGGTCGACCCCGCACGCGGCCCGCACTACCACCTCGCCGCCCGGCAAGGAACGCATGGGCAAGCGGCATCTGAAGAAGGACCTGCTGTCCATCATCGCCGCCCATCACATCCCCTATGCCGCCAGCGCGTCCGTCGCCTATCCCCAGGATTTGCGCCGCAAGGTGCGCCGGGCCATGGAAATCGACGGCCCCACCTTCCTGTTGGTTCATTCGCCCTGCCCACTGGGCTGGGGCCATGACGGCGCCGAAACGATCCAGGTTGCCCGCTTGGCGGTGCAGACCGGTCTGTTCCCGTTGGTGGAACTGGAACGCGGCGAGGTGGCCTCGGTGATGCCATTGCGTCAACGGGTGCCGGTGGTCGAATACCTGAAACGGCAAGGCCGTTTCCGCCACCTCTTCGCCGAGGACGACCATCGCGCCCAGGAAGAGCGTGAACATCTGCAAGCCTTGGCCGATTACAACGTCGAACGTTATGGCCTGGACGGTGACGGCGACGACCCGTTCGACGCCGACGGCGCCGACACCATCCGCCGTGGCGGACCGGCCCGCTTTTGACAAGGGGGAAGCCATGCCCATACCGATGAATCGCGGCGCCTTCGCCCTGGCGGGGTCGTCCCTGGCCTTCAAGACCGGCACTTGGCGCAGTTCCAAGCCGGTCCATGTCCACGCCACCGCGCCCTGCCACGGCGCCTGCCCGGCCGGCGAAGACCAGCAGGCTTGGCTGGCGCTGTTGCAGGATGGACAACCGCAAAAGGCGTGGGAAAGCCTGGTGACGGCCAACCCGTTGCCGGCGATCACCGGCCGGGTCTGCCCGCATCCGTGCGAAAGCGCCTGCAACCGCGGCCATTACGATTCCCCCATCGCCATCCATGCGGTCGAGCGTTGGCTGGGCGATCAGGCCATCCAGCATAATTGGCCGTATCCGCGCCTTCCCGGCTCACCCCGTGCGGAACGGGTGGCGGTGGTCGGCGCCGGACCCGCCGGATTGTCGGCGGCATACCATCTGGCAAGGCGCCATTACAACGTGGTGCTGATGGACGCCATGCCCGAGCCCGGCGGCCTGTTGCGTTCGGCCATTCCCCCCACCCGCCTGCCGCGTGACGTGGTGGACGCGGAAATCCGCCGCCTGATGTCCCTGGGTATCGAATTTCGCCCGCGCACTGCCCTGGGCCGCGATATCACTTTGGATGAATTGCGCGGGGAATTCGACGCGGTGTTCCTGGCCGTCGGCGCCGGAAAAAGCCGTCACTGGGACGTGGACGGCGCCGTGCCCGCCGACTTGCACGAAGGTTTGGGATTGCTGCGCGAATGGTTGGCGGTGGGCGCCATTCCCAAGCCCAACGCCGTGGTCATCCATGGCGGCGGCAACACCGCCGTCGACCTGGCCCGAGTCATGCGCCGGGCCGGGGTGCGCGACGTCCACGTGGTCACCGCTTCGGGGCTGCCTGGACCCGACACCGATGCCGACGACGTGCTGAACGTGGTGCCGCGCGAATTGGAACAAGCCATCGAGGAAGGGGTGCAGTTCCACCCCCACCGCACCATCAACCGGCTGATCATGCGTGGATCCAAGGTGGTCGGGGTGGAAATGGTCCGCCTGAAGAAGCTGCCCGACGGCCGGGGGCGCAAGGCCCGTGTGTCCTTTGAAGGCACGGAAACGGTGCTGCATGTGGACATGGTCGTCCCGGCCATCGGCGAAGTGGTCGATCCCACCGGCTTGGGAGCTATCCTGAGCGGCAAGGACTTCATCGACACCGACATGTTCGGCACCATCGCCGGCCATCCTGGCCTGTTCGCCGGCGGCGATTGCCGGGGCTGGATCAAGAAGTTGACCAATGGCACGGTTTCGGCGGCCATCGGCGACGGCCGCCGCGCCGCCGAGGGAATCGACGCCCTGCTGTCGGGACGCTCACCCGTCGAAGAAACCCGCCCTGCCCTGCCCTTCTCCGAACTGAATCTGGCTTATTACGAGAAGGCGCCGCGTGTCGAATTGCCGACCCTGGGTTTGGCGCAACGCGACGACAGCCGCGAGATCGAGGGCGGGCCCGACACCTCCCAAGCCCTGGCCGAGGCAGGGCGCTGTTTTTCCTGTGGCAATTGCCTGGCCTGCGACAATTGCTGGACCCTGTGCCCCGACAACGCGGTGCTGAAGACGCGGGAAACCTGTAGCGACGGCAGCCATTACCTGTTCGACTACGAATATTGCAAGGGCTGCGGCCTGTGCGCCGTCGAATGCCCCTGCGGCTTCATCAGCATGGTGGATGACGATTAGCGCCTTGGCGAAGTGCGACGCAGCATGGATAATCGTCGCCCTGTGACCCTTGGGGATGATCGGGCATGAGACATTACAGCGTCGCCTTGGCTTTGGCTTTGTCCTTGATGTCCCCGGACGCCTGGGCCGGCCTTGACGAAGGCTTGGCGGCTTACGCCCGCAAGGATTGGCCCGCGGCGGCGCGGGAATTCCAGCCCCTGGCGCAAGACGGCGACCCGGTGGCGGCGTCGCGCCTGGGCTACATGAAACTGAACGGTCTGGGCATGGCCAAGGATGTCGCAGGCGCCGTCGAGCTTTTGACCAAAGCCGCCGACAAAGGTGACGCCGCCGCCCAGAACACCTTGGGCAGCCTTTATTTCAAGGGCATCGGCGTCGCCAAGGACCCGGCCCGCGCTCTGATTTACTTCAGCCGCGCTGCCGACCAGAACCAGCCCAACGCGCTGAACAATTTGGGTCAGCTTTATTTCACCGGCAACGGCGTCGCCAAGAACGAGGCCAAGGCCCTGGAATACCTGCACAAGGCCGCCGACATGGGCATCCCCGCCAGTTGGGAAACCCTGGGCATCGCCTATTGGCATGGTCGCGGCACCACCAAGGACGCCGCCCTGGCGGTTCCATGGCTTAAGAAAGCCGCCGAAAAAGGCTTCAAGGTGGCGCAGAACCTTTATGGCGCCGCCTTGTGGGGGGGACAAGGCGTGGCCCAGGATCGGGCCGAAGCGCTGAAATGGTTCGAGCGTTCGGGGATGCAGGGCGACCACGCGTCGCTGTTGAACCTGGCCCACGCCCAATTGAACGGAATGGGAACCGCCAAGAACGTCGAAAGGGCCTATTACCACTACCTGCTGGCCGAACGTCAGGCGCCGGCCGCCGAAAAGGCCAAATATGCCGAGATGGCGGAAAAAGCCCGCCTGCAACTGAGTGCCGAACAGGAACGCCAAGCCCGGGAACTGGCTGCCAAATGGCAGCCGAAAAGCGGCGTTCCCGTCTCGACCGATTCAGACCCCGAGACGGCCAGCAAGGAAGACGAGAAGGCGCCGCCCCGTCCGCAACGCAATGCCGGGTCCGGGGTCATGGTCAACGGCGGTGGCGTGGTGTTGACCAATTCCCACGTGGTCAAGTCGTGCCGCAACATCCGCGTCACCCAAGGCGACAACGGCAGCAGCCAAGCGGCCAGCGTCATCGCCCGCGACGACGTCAACGACATGGCGGTGTTGAACACCACCTTGCGCCCCACTGATTACGCCCGTTTCCGCGATGACGCCGCCATGCGGTCCGGCGACAACGTGGTCGCCGTCGGCTTTCCTTTGTCGTCACTACTGTCGCGCGAACCCAACATCACCGCCGGCGTCATCAGCGCCATGAACGGCCTGCGCGGCGACAAGCGCCATTACCAGATCACCGCCCCCATCCAGCGCGGCAATTCCGGCGGCCCCGTCACCGACATGAGCGGCAACGTGGTGGGAATCGTGGTGTCCACCCTGAACGCCATGAAGGTGGCCGACAAGTCGGGTGCCATCCCACAGAACGTCAACTTCGCCATCAAGGGTGAGTTGTTGAAGAAGTTCCTGACCGACAACAAGGTGGAATTCGTCACCAAGGCCCCGTCGGCCAGCGAAAAATCGGTGGCCGACGTGGGCGAGATGGTGCGCAAGGTGGCGGTCTACGTGGAATGCGAGGGGTAGGCCGTCTTCGGTCTTTTGGCGTCGTCATGCCCGGACTTGACCCGGGGATTCACGCGTTTCCGCCTAAGATATTGCTGAAAAAGAATTTTCCGCCGGGTCACGTGGATCGCCGGGTCAAGCCCGGCGATGACGCAAGGGGAATACATTGGGCACGGGCGAGAGCCCGTCTCTGACGATCAGCCGAATTTGTAAAGAATGCCGAAGCCGCCGCGTGGATAGGACCATTCGATGTTGAAATGGTCGTCGCAGATGACCCGGCAGGTGCCGCATTCCAGACAACCGTCGGTGGTCAGCACCACTTTGCCATCTTCCAGGGCGTAGCACGCCGCCGGGCAGCAATAGGTGCATTGCTTGGCGGTGCACTTGCCTTCGCACACATCGGCGTTGATGATGGCGATGTGCGGGCGGCCCTCGTCAACGCGATAGCGGTTCTCGAACAGCTTTTCCTCGACCTTGCTCATCGGAACGACCTCACCAGCTTTATGGCGTCACCCAGCATGCCCAAGTAGGACCGGCGCTTGACGAATTCGCCGGCGATTTCCTTTTGCTTGGTCTTCTTGTCCACGTTGTCCACCTTCAACATGGTGGCCGCCGCCTTGTTCAGCAACTCGGGATAGGTGGTGAAGAACTGGGGATTTGCATGGAAGATTTCCGGCATTTCCTTGTATTTCTTCAAGTCCTTCATCACGAAGCTGGATTCCAGGGCGGCGCGGTAGGCGGCCAGGTGCGGGGCGGTGCAAGGCTTGCCCTCTTCCTTCAGCTTGATGATGGTCTCGGCCGCCATGCGGCCCGAAGCCATCGCCAAGTTCGAGCCTTCGCGGTGCACGGCGTTGACGAAGCCCCCCGAATCTCCGCAGATCACCCAGCCGTCGCCATGGACCTGCGGGATAGCCTTGTAGCCGCCCTCGGGGATCAGATGGGCGGAATATTCCTTGACCTCGGACCCGGCGATCAGCGGCTTGATGGCCGGATGCTTCTTCATCTCGTCCAGCATGTCATAAGGGGTGATGCCGCCCTTCTTGAAATCGTCGGCCATGCAGCCGATCCCCAACGCGATGGATTCGCGGTTGGTGTACAAGAAGGCGGTGCCCATCATGCCCTTGGTGATCTTGCCGAACATCTCGATGACGACGCCTTCGTCATTGGCGATGTTAAAGCGTTGCTCGATCACTTCCTTGGGCAGGAAATGCATTTCCTTGACCGCCAGGGCCACGTCGGCGGCCTTGATGGTGGGGCGCAGGCCAGCCTTGGTGGCGATCAACGAGTTGACGCCGTCAGCCAACACCACCACGTCGGCGAAGATATCGCCGCCGACGCGGTCGGTGCGCACGCCCACCACCTTGCCGTCCTGCTTGATCAGGTCCAGCACGGTGGCTTCGCAGATCAGCAGCACGCCGGCATCGGTGGCTTTCTTCGACATCCAGCGATCGACGTTGGCGCGGATCACCGTGTACCGGGTCGGCGGCTCGTCTTTCTTCTTCACGCCGCGATAGTTGGACCCCACATAGGTCTCGTCGTCCAACACCCACATGCGCTGTTCGATGATCGGGCGTTCCAGCGGCGCCTGACGTCGGCAATTGGGGATCACCTGTTCCAGCGCCTCGGCGTAAAGGATGGCGCCTTGGACGTTCTTGGAACCGGGATATTCGCCGCGTTCCAATTGCAGCACCTTCAGGCCGGCGCGGGCCAGGACGATGGCGGCGGAATTGCCCGCCGGACCGGCGCCGACGACGATGGCGTCGAATTTTTCGGCCATGGATTCTCTCCTATTCCGCCGCCTTGCGGGCCGCCAAGCGTTCACGCAACGCCTCGGTCAACGCCGGCAGGATCTGTAACGCGTCGCCGACCACGCCGAAGGTGGCGAAGTCGAAGATGGGAGCGTTGGGGTCGTTGTTGATGGCGATGATGACGTCGGCGCCCTCGACGCCGACCCGGTGTTGGATGGCCCCCGAGATGCCGGCGGCGATGTACAACTTGGGGCGAATGGTCTTGCCGGTCTGGCCGATCTGGCGGTCGGCGGCGATCCATCCGGCATGGGTGACCGGGCGCGAGCCGCCGTAATCGCCGCCCAGCACGGCGGCCAAGTCCTGTACCAGCTTGAAGTTTTCCGGCTTGCCCAGGCCGCGCCCGCCGGCGACGACGATGTCGGCATAGGCCAATTGCGCCTTTTCGGCGTCGGAATCGGGGATGAACGACAAGATCTTGGTGACGATGTCGGCTTCCGCCACCTTCGAGGCGTGCTCGATCACTTGGCCGCGTTTGCCCGGCACCCGTTCCGGCATGGCCATGACGCGCGGGCGAACGGTGGCCATCTGCGGCCGGTATTCCAGGGTGTGGATGGTGCACAGCAGCGAACCGCCGAAGGTCGGGCGGGTGGCGGCCAGGGACCGGGTTTCGTCGTCGATGCGCAATTCGGTGCAATCGGCGGTCAGGCCAGTGGCGAGCGTCGTGGCCAGGGCGCCGGCCAAGTCGCGGCCCAGGGTCGTGGCGCCCAGCAGCATGATTTCCGGCTTGAAGGTCTGCACCAGATCGGTCAGCCCCGCCGTGTAGGGATCGGTGCGGTAATCGGCCAGCACCGCGTTACGCATCAGATAGACGCTGTCGGCGCCGTATTCAAAGGCGCCGTCGCAAGCCGCCAGGGTTTCCGGGGCGTCGGGCCCCAACACCACGCCGGAAACCGGAACGCCCAGATGGGTGGCCAGCTTGCGGCCCTCGCCCAGCAATTCCCACGACACCGGATGAACCTTGCCGCGTTCCAGTTCGATGAACACCCAGACGCCGTGATAGACGCTGAGGTCGGCGCCGTCGGCACGGCGGGGAGCCGAGGCGACGGGCGTCGACTGTTCCTGATCGATGTCCTCGGCGCTCATCGTCCGATCTCCGTCTCCAGCTTGGGGTGCTTGGCGAACAGGCCATCCAGCAGCGCGTCCGCCACCTCGCGGGGGCTTTTACCCTCGGTGGCGATCATCTGCGCCTTCACCGCCTTGGGCGGCGGCGCGAACACCTTCTTCACCACGGTGGGCGAGCCCTTCAGGCCGCATTGGTTGGGCGCGGTGATGCCGGCGGCCTTGTGGTCCCATTCGACCACTTCGTAGCGGGCGGCCCGGAACAAATCGTCCATGGTGCCGTAACGCATTTCATTGCTGCCTTCCAGCATGGTGACCAGGCAGGGCAACGTGGTGGCCAACACCTGCACCCCGCCTTCGGATCGGCGGTGGACGACGATCTCGCCCTTGTCCAGGTCGACCTTTTCCACCTCGGCCACATAGGTCAGCTGCTGCATGCCCAGACGCCGGGCGATGCCGGGGCCGACCTGGGCGGTGTCGCCGTCGATGGTCTGCTTGCCGCAGAACACCATGTCCACCTTCTCGGTCTCGTCGATCTTGGCGATGGTGGACGCCAAGGCGAAGGACGTGGCCAGGGTGTCGGAACCGGCGAACACCTTGTCGGTCAGCAAAATGGCGTCGTCGGCGCCATAGGAGATGCATTTCTTCAGGGCTTCGATGGCCATTTTCGGCCCCATGGTGATCACAGTCACCTTTCCGCCGAATTTGTCGCGCAGCCGCAGCGCTTCTTCCAGGGAAAACAGGTCATAGGGATTGATGATCGTGGGCACGCCCTGACGCATGATGGTGTTGGTTACCGGGTGCACGCGGATCTGAGCGCTGTCCGGAACCTGCTTGATGCAGACGACGATATGCATGTCCCAATCCCTAAATCCGAAACCCGCTGTTTATTCAGCAAGCCTTCATATGTGTAAAGCGGTAATCCCGTCCTGCCCCGTTGATAGCATGCCCGTCCACGCCCCGTCAGGCGCAGACCGAATGGGTGTCATGCGACAAATGGATGTCAACGCCTTGAAATGTCATCGCGCCATCAGTCGCAGGTCAACATCGCCGGCACGGTCACGGGCCCGCAAGGGGCGCGTCCGCTCTGGTGCCAGATCATATTGGACTTCCTCGGCGTAACTTCTACCGGCGCCGCGACTTTCGTCGACCGCCGCCCCCAGGATGGCGATGCCGCCCGTGGCGACGATGAAGGCGGAGTTGCCCCAGATCCAACCGTCGGACTTGGCGTCGAGGGTATAAGACGTGGGGCGGAAACCGGCAGCGACACATTGGACGGTAACCGGGGCGGCGGAATGGGGCACCACAACCTCGGCGGGGGTCACCACCGAAGCAGAGTAGTCGCGCCCCTTCAGTTCGCACTGGGCGTTGGCGGGGTTGGTCTTGATCTGCACCGCCGATTCGGTGCTGCCGACCACCGACGCGCAAGACGTCAGTGCCAGCATCCCCAAGACGGTGACGACCCCCCGAACTCGTACCATGAAGCGCGGCCCTTGCGACAAAACTGTGACCGCACTATCCCAAAGCCAGCCTCGCCCGGCAAGCCTTAACCCCTGAAACACCTTATCCCGGGCGGCCGTCGGCACGGGGCTTGGTCAGCACCGGCAGGTAAACCACCACGAAAATCAGCCAAGCCAGGCTCCAGACAGTGCCGCCGGCATGGGTCAACCCCATCTGAGCGCCCCCCGCCACCGGCGCGACCACTCGCAACAATGTCCCCAGGGCCAACAGGGCATAGGCGGCGGCGACGGCCTTCGACACCTGCAACTGACGCCCGGAATGGCCCAGCGACGCCCGGGTCATCACCGCCATGATCATGGTGGCGACGCAGCCGGCGGTCAGCGCGTGCAAGGCGGCAGTGGCGGTCAACGCGGGCAGGAAGCTGGGCAGCGCCAACAACACCAAACCGACCACCAGCCACAGATATCCCAGATGCAGCACCCACAACAAAGGATTGGTCAAGGTCTTGTGGCCGTGCCAGCGACCAAGCCGCACGCCATGGATGGCAGCGGCGGCCAGCAGGGCGATACCCGAGACGACACTGCCAGGCAGGAATATGGCCCCGATCATGGCGGCCACCAGCGAACCGACGGCGCCCCCCTTCTCGATCCAGGTGATCGGAATCACCTCGACCGCTTGCCCCTGCATGCGCAGCCAGTTCTGGGTGAACGACGGCACGATGCGGCCGCCGACGATGGCGATCAGCACCAAGACCATGGTCAGCCCCAGATAGACCCCCACCATGGGGTCGCCAAATTGGGTGACGGCCTGAAGGTGAGTCGTGGCGTTGGCCAGGAAGAACACGCCCAGCACCGGCAGGAAGGCGATGTTGCGCATCTTGCCGGCCTGGACCAGCGGTTTGCCCACCAGCCACGCCAGATAGGGCAGAAACGACAAATCCAGCACGGCAACCAAGAAAGCGGGCAGGATGCCGGCCAAGGTGAAGGCCAGGCGGCCAGCCAGCCACAGGGCGAACAACGCCATCAGCGGCCGGCCGCTGACAGGGTGGGAATTGGTCCAATTGGGAACCGCCGTCAGCAGGAAACCGGCGATGGCGGCGCCGGCGAAGCCGAAGACCATCTCATGGCCATGCCAAAGGGCGGCGGCGAAGGGCAGGTTCAGGTCGATCCCCCCCACATAGACCGCCAGCCACAGGGGAAGACTCAACAAAGCCTGCAAACCGGTGAACAGGAAAAACGGACGAAAGCCGGCCGCGAAGAACACCGGGCCGGATTGACCGCGACAGGCCGGCTCTTGCAGGGGGATGGTGGCCATCGCAAAACACTCCGTCATGTTGACATGGGGCATCCTGTGGCAATTTGAAGCATTCCAACCTTGACGCCTATCAAGCGGGAACGAACAACCACGCCATATAGCCGGCATAGGCCGCCATGGAGACCCATCCCCACCCCGGGCCGACCCGCGAACGCCAAGCCATGCCGAGCGGCACCAGGGCGCAGACCGCCA
>JAIWOG010000087.1 GCA_020217035.1 Magnetospirillum sp.
CCATCACCCACAGATCGCGCCCCAGAAGCTCTGGCGCCACCGGCAAGGGCGCCAGTATGGCGGCGATGCCGACGATGCCCAGGGAATTGAAGATGCACGACCCGAAGACGTTGCCGATGGCCACCTGGGTGTGGCCGCGCCAGGCGGCGATCATCGAGGTCGCCATTTCGGGAAGCGAGGTTCCGATGGCCACCAGACTAAGGCCGATCACCGCCTCGCTGACCCCGAAGGCCCGAGCCAGACCGGTGCCGCCCTTGACCAGGATGGCGGCGCCCACCACCAGCGCCACCACGCCGCCGACGCAGAACACCAAGGCCAGCCAATGGGACAGCACTGGTTTTTCCAGCTCGCGGGCTTCTTTTTCATGGATGCTGGCCCGGTGGTTTCGCTTTTCCAACTGATAGGCCCGCCATAAGTACCAGATCAGGCACGACACCAGGACCAGCCCCTGCCAGCGGCCGATGGCGCCATGGGCCGCCAGACCGGCGACCAAGGCGGCGGCGGCGAAGTTGATCACACCGTCATGCAACAACATCGGACGCGACACCTGCATCGGCCGGATCAGGGCGCCGGCGGCGACAATCAGCAACAAATTGGCGATATTGCTGCCGACCACGTTGCCAAGCGCCATGTCGGGCGCCCCTTCCAGGGCGGCGCTGACCGACACCATCAATTCCGGCGCCGACGTCATCGCCCCCACCAGGGTCAGGCCGATGACCAGTTCCGACACGCCAAGACCACGGGCGACGGCCACCGACCCGCGCACCAGGGCCTCGCCACCGGTCAACAACAGCACCAGCCCGGCGACGGTCAAGGACAGGTCGGTCAGCATTTTGTCGGCAATCCCTTGTTGTCGTCGTCAAGCTGCGTCACCATCCTTCTAACACATCCGTCACCGAGGCCCCATGCCCCCTGCCCTGACATCCGACATCAAGACCGGAACCCAGCCCGGATTGCGCTTTGCCGCCCTCTTGGACCGCAAGGGCGGCTGTCGCGACCTGGACTGGAACGGAGTGCGCGAATGGCGGCCCGAGGACGGGTTTCTGTGGATCCATCTGGAACGTGACGACGAATACGCCGCCCGCTGGCTGCGGCAGGACAGCGGCGTCGACCCCCTGGTGGCCCTGGCCTTGTTGGCCGAAGAATCCCGCCCGCGGGTCGAGGACGTGGACGACAATTTGCTGGTGGTGTTGCGGGGCGTCAACGTGGACGAAGCCAGCGCCACGCCGGAACTGGTGCCCATCCACATCTGGGGGGAAGCCGACCGGCTGATCTCGTTGCGGGACAAGGACCATCAACTGTCCGCGCTGCGCAACATCCGCTTGGCCCTGCTGACCGGCAAGGGCCCCCGGACGCCGGGCGGCTTGCTGGCGCAGATCGCCGAGCGGGTGGTGGAACACCTGGAAATCGTCCTGGACGGTCTGGAAGACGAGATCGGCACCCTGGAAGACCAGGCGCTGGAGCAAGAAGCCGACGCCGACATGCGCGGCAACCTGGCCATGGCGCGGCGTCGCACCATTCAACTGCGCCGCTATCTGGGGCCGCAGCGCGACGCCCTTTACCGCATCCAGCACGACGATTCGTCGTGGCTGTCCCAGGACGCCCGCCTGCGCCTGCGCGAGGTCACCGACAAGGTGGTGCGCCACATCGAAGACCTGGATGCGTTGCGCGAACGTGCCACCGTGTTGCATGAAGACATGTCGGCGCAGATCGCCGAACAGATCGCCAAGAACTCGAACCGCTTCACCGCGCTTACCGCCTTGCTGCTGCCGCCGTCGCTGATCGCCGGCCTGCTGGGGGCGAATATCGGCGGTATTCCCGGCAATGACGACCCCCTGGCCTTCTGGGAATTGTGCGCCATCATCGCGGTCTTGATGCCGGGCTTGTGGTGGCTTTTGAAGCGATTCCGCTGGCTGTGACAAAAAAGGCGCCCCCTGGGGGGCGCCTTTCTATGGGGTTCAACCGGCTTCCCGGTGATAAGCCTCGATCCGTTCCACCTCGTTCTTCGATCCCAGGATGACCGGAACCCGCTGGTGCAGGCCGGTGGGCTCGACTTCCAACATGCGGCCACGGCCGGTGCTGGCTACACCGCCGGCTTGCTCGACGATGAAGGACATGGGGTTGGCTTCGTACATCAAGCGCAGCTTGCCGCCCTTCTTGATGTTCTCGGAATCGGCGGGATACATGAAGACGCCGCCGCGCACCAGGATGCGATGGACCTCGGCCACCATGGAGGCGACCCAGCGCATGTTGAAATCCTTGCCGCGCGGGCCTTCCTTGCCGGCCAGGCATTCGTCGACGTAGCGCTTGACCGGTTCTTCCCAGAACCGGGATCGCGAGGCGTTGATGGCAAATTCCTTGGTGTCGGCGGGGATGACCATGTTGGGGTGGGTCAGGAAGAACATCCCCACGTCACGGTCCAAGGTGAAGCCGTTGACCCCCTTGCCGGTGGTCAGCACCAGCATGGTGGACGAGCCGTAAAGGGCGTAGCCGGCGCAAACCTGCTTGATTCCGGGTTGCAGGAAAGCCTCGGCCGAGGCCGGATCGGCGCCTTCCGGCAGCTTCAGGATCGAAAAGATCGAACCAACGGAAATGTTGACGTCGATGTTGGACGAGCCGTCCAGCGGATCGAACAACAGCAGATACTTGCCGTCGGCGCTGCCCTTGACCGCGTGGACGTCTTCCAGTTCTTCCGACGCCATGGCGGCGTAATTTCCGCCCAAGGCGTTCATGTGCAGGAAAATGTCGTTGGCGAGGACGTCCAGGGGCTTTTGATCCTCGCCCTGGACATTGGTGGTGCCGGCGATGCCGTGATTGCCCACCAGGGCACCACGGTTGACCTCGTGCGAGACCATCTTGCAGGCGGTGATGATGTCGTTCATCAACGAGGTGAAGGCGCCGGTGCCGCCCAGGCGACGCTGCTCCTCCAGCAGGAAATGGGTCAGAGTGATCCGCTTATAGGGCATCGTTCCCTCTCTACTTGGCATTTTTGTGAAGCGCGCCCGCGCAAATCCACGCTCATAGCCCAGACGCGGCCCAGATGCAATGTCGCCTCGCATTCAAAGGCGTCCTTGGCTAAACTTCGCCGCCCATTGACCACGAGGTTTTTCATGTTCGAAGCGCTGACTGCCCAGGATCTGGCCGTCGTCAACCAACTGGCTGACGTCTTCACCCGCATCGGCGACGAACGCATGAAGGACATCGGACTTTACAACCACGCGCTGCGCGTCGAGGTCGTCGGCTTCCGCCCGTGGCAGACCGAGGACGGCCAGAACTGGATCGCCGGCATCCTGGTGACCCCGTGGTTCATGAACTTCATGATGCTGCCCAAGCACCCCGACCAGTTGGCCGGCACCGTGGCGGCGCAGAAACGCCGGGTGCAGATGCCATGCGGCGAGGTGGTGTTCACCATCGGCGAGGTCGAGGAAATCGGCATGTACATGGCGGCTTCGCTTTATTCCCCCATGGGGCGTTTCGACGTGCACGAAATGGCGGTGGCCACCGCCTGGGCGGCAATCGACAAGTATTTCAAGGTTCCCGAGGTCGAGGAACCAGGCGGTCCCGTCAAGCCGTGAGCCGAATTGCCGGACTGATCGTGGCGGGTGGATTGTCGCGCCGTCTGGGCGGCGGCGACAAATGCCTGTTGCGAGTGGCCGAAAAAAGCCTGCTGGATCGCGCCATCTCGCGCCTGGCCCCACAGGTCGGGCCGATGGCGCTGAACGCCAATGACGACCCGCGTCGCTTCGCCCCCTGCCCGCTGCCGGTGCTGGCCGATTGCCTGCCTGACCGTCCGGGTCCCCTGGCTGGCATCCTGACCGGACTGATATGGGCGAAAAACCAGGGATTTGAGTGGTGCCTGACCGTTCCCGGCGACACCCCGCTGTTTCCTCTGGATTTGGCCGAACGCTTACAACAGGCCGTGGACCGGGGGGCGCCGGCGGCCATCGCCGCCAGCAATGGACACCCGCATCCGGTCTTCGGCCTGTGGCCTGTGACCTGGATCATGGAAATCGAAAAAGCTGTGGCGGAGAAGCGCTTGGGCGTGTGGAATCTCGCCCATTCCTTGGGGGCCGCCGAAGTGGACTGGCCCTGTGCGCCATTCGATCCCTTCCTGAACGTCAACACCCCCGCCGACGTGGAATCCCTGGAAGAAATCCTTAGACGGCGATAAGCGCGGCGGCGACGTCGCGGCCTTCGGTCAGCAGCACGTTGTACGTGCGGCACGCCGCCCCGGTGTCCATGGGCTCGACCACAATGCCGTGTCCCCGCAAGGTCTGCCGCAATCCCTTTGGCAGCGCGGTCATGGACCGGCCACACCCAATCAACAATATCCCCGGTAGCGGCTGATAATCGATGGCCGCACGCAACGTGTCGACGGTGATCTCGGCCACCGAGAAGACCGGCCAGGCCAAGGTTTGCTTGGCCAGGATCAACACCGAACCTTCATGGCGGATTCCCGAAATGGTGAATCCGCCATCGCCGTAACCGGAGATCAGTTGGTATTCAGCGCTGACGACCGGTGTGATGTCCATCAGGGGGCCGCCTGGGCAGCCGCCTCGTCTTCCTCGCGATCCTTGCCGACCCGCAGCTTGAAATAGATCAGCACCGGCAGCGCCACATACATGGACGAGAAAGTGCCGACCACCAAACCCCACAGCAGCGAAGCGGCGAAACCGTGCAGCACCTCGCCTCCCAAAACCAGCAGGGCGATGACGGTGACGAATACCGTCGCCACGGTCAGGAAGGTGCGGGCCAGGGTCTCGTTGACCGACTGGTTCAGCAATTCGTAGATGGACAGGCTTTTGTATTTGCGCAGGTTCTCGCGCACACGGTCATAGATGACCACGGTGTCGTTGATGGAATAGCCGGCGATGGTCAGGATGGCGGCGACGCTGGTCAGGTTGAACTCCATCCCGGTGACCGAAAAGAAGCCGAAGGTCAGGATGACGTCGTGGAAGGTGGCGATCAAGGCGCCCACGCCGAACTGCCATTCGAACCGGAACCACACATAGGCGGCGATGGCCAGGACCGCAAGTCCGACCGCCAGCACCCCGTCGCGCTTCAGTTCGTCGCCCACCTTGGGGCCGACGATTTCGACACGGCGATAATCATAGCCGGTGCCCAAGGTGTCCTTGACCTTGGCCAAGGCCGCCATCTGCGCCTTTTCGTCACCGTCCTGCTTTTGCACGCGGACCATGACGTCACGCCCCGTTTCGCCGAATTGTTGCAGCGACACCTCGCCCAGACCCAGGTTCCCCAATTGGTCGCGCATCTTGCCGATATCGGCTGGACCGTCGGTGGTCTGCACCTCGATCAGGATGCCGCCGGCGAAGTCGATGCCGAAATTGAAGCCCTTGGTGGCGATGGAGACGAAGGTACCGACGATCAGCGTCGCGGTCAGGGCGAAGGCGAAAAGCCGCTTACCGACGAAGTCGAACTTGGGCGTATGGGCGATGAGATTGCCGTAGAAGCTCATGATTCAGGTCCTCACAACGGCAAGGTCTTGGGGCGGCGCCAGCGGATCCAGGTTCCCACCATCAGGCGGGTCACCATGATGGCGGTGAACATCGAGGTCATCAGGCCCAACGACAGGGTGACAGCGAAACCGCGCACCGGGCCGGAACCGAACTGGAACAGCAGCGCGGCGGCGGCCAGAGTGGTCAGGTTGGCGTCCAAGATGGTTCCGAAAGCGCGTTCGAAGGCCACCTGCACGGTGGACACCAAACCGCGTCCGTTGCGCTGTTCTTCGCGCATGCGTTCGTAGATCAGCACGTTGGCGTCAACCGCCATGCCCATGGTCAGCACGATGCCTGCGATGCCGGGCAAGGTCAGGGTAGCCCCCAACACCGACATCAGGGCCAACAAGATGATCAAGTTCAACACCAGGGCGACATTGGCCAGCAGCCCCAAGGTGCCGTAGATCAGCATCATGAAGACGACGACGGCGACCAGGCCGACGACGCTGGCGATGGCGCCGGCCTGGATGGAATCGGCGCCCAAATCAGGACCGACGGTACGTTCTTCCAGCACCTGCAGCGGCGCCGGCAGTGCGCCGGCACGCAGCAGCAGCGCCAGGTCATGGGCATCCTGGGTGGTGAAGCTGCCCGAGATGACACCGGAACCGCCCAGGATGGGTTCGTTGATGCGCGGGGCCGAGATGACCTTTTCGTCCAAGACGATGGCCAGCATCTTGCCGGCATTGGCCGAGGTGGTGTCGCCGAAACGCTTACCGCCGGCCACCGAGAAGCGGAACGAAACCACCGGCCGCCCCTCCTGGAAGGTGGCCTGGGCGTCGGTCAGCATGTCGCCGCCCACTTCGACGCGTTTGCGCACCACGTATTGCGAGGGGCCGCCACGACCGGCTTCGGCCGACGGCATCAACACCGAGCCCGGCGGCACCCGGCCGCGGATTGCGTCTTCGGGGCTGGCGGTGTCGTCGACCAGATGGAAGGTCAGCTTGGCGGTCTTGCCCAAAAGCGACTTGATGTGTTCCGGATTTTTCACGCCAGGCAATTGGACGATGATGCGATCGGCGCCTTGGCGTTGAATGGACGGTTCACGGGTTCCCAATTCGTCGACGCGGCGGCGGACGATGCCGATGGATTGCTCGACCGCCTGGTTGACGCGCTTGGCCATGGCTTGGTCGTTATAGGTGAACACGATCAGGCCATCGGACGACACCGTCATCTCGGCTTCGGGATCCAGCTTGCGCAGTTCGGGGCGAACGCGTTCACGCTCGGCTTCGTCCGAGACGCGAACCTTGACGCTGTCCAAGCCGGAAACCCCCAGTTCGGCGTAACGCACCTTTTCCTTGCGAAGGGCGGCACGCAGCACCTCGACCAGGCCGGTCAGGTGCTCGCGCTTCACATAGGCGGTGTCCACTTCCAGCAAAAGATAGGAACCGCCCTGCAGATCAAGCCCCAGGCTGACCGGTTGCCACCACGATGGCATGCGGTCGGTGGTTTCCCGCGGCAGCAGGTTGGGTGCGGCCCAGATCGCCCCGCACAGGGCGACCAGCAGCACCATCACGATCTTCCACTTGGGAAATTGAAGCATGACGGTTCCGTCTTTGGCAGAAAGAAAAAGGATTACTTTTCGGCGGGGGCTTCGGATTCGTCCTTGGACTCTTCCTTGCCGGCCACCGGTTCGGTCTTGGACACCACTTCCTGGATGGCCGAGCGAACCACGCGGACCTTGACGCCGTCGGCGATTTCAACCTGGACCTCGGTGTCGCTGGTCACCTTGGCGACCTGCCCCATGATGCCGCCGCCCAGCACCACGCGGTCGCCGCGGCGCAGGGCGCTCAGCATTTCCTTGTGCGCCTTCATGCGCTTTTGTTGCGGGCGGATCATCAGGAAGTAGAAGACCACGAAGATCAGGATCAGAGGCAGGAAGGCCTCGACGCCTCCGGCGAGCCCACCAGCGGGAGCGGCGGCCTGGGCATAGGCGGGGGACACGAACATGGAAGAACTCCTTGGATCAGTGGCCTTTCATGGCGAAGTCAGCGGAATATAGCGACAAGGCGAGCGGTTGCAAACCTTAAGTCCCACCCACGTCCAAAGCCTTGCCGCCCGGCCCTGCCCCCATTAGGCTTTCGAGCCCACGCCATCGATCCGGATTTCGCCCGCCATGGACGCTGATACCCTTGCCGTTTTGACCCGCATCGCCACCGCTTTGGAACGCCTGGCGCCGCCGCCCTTGGCCGAAGTGGACTTGGCCGCCGCCGACGCCTTCGTCTGGCACGCCGATCCCGATTGGCTGGAACCGGTCCCCCAGGTCAACCGGGTGGAAATCCAGTTGCTGAAGGGCATCGAACGCCAGCGCGAGCAATTGCTGGACAACACCCGGCGCTTCGCCCGTGGCCTGCCGGCCAACAACGCGCTGTTGTGGGGGGCGCGCGGCACCGGCAAAAGCTCGCTGGTCAAGGCGGCGCACGCCACAATCAACGAAGACGCCCCGAAGAACGGCAAGTTGCTGTTGGTGGAAATCCACCGCGAGGACATCCCGTCCCTGCCCCGCCTGCTGCGCATCCTGCGCAACCAGGGGCGCCGCACCGTGCTGTTTTGCGACGATCTGTCCTTCGAGGGACAGGACGAAGCCTACAAGTCGCTGAAGGCGGTGCTGGACGGCGGCATCGAGGGTCGGCCAGCCAACGTCATCTTCTACGCCACATCGAACCGCCGCCATCTGTTGTCGCGCGACATGATCGAGAACGAGCGGTCCACCGCCATCAATCCCGGCGAGGCGGTCGAGGAAAAGGTCTCGCTGTCCGACCGTTTTGGCCTGTGGCTGGGCTTCCATCACGTCAACCAGGACACCTATTTCCAGATCATCGAAGGCTACGCCGCCCGTTACAAACTGCCTATCGCCACCGACGAACTGCATCGTGAAGCAAACGAATGGGCGGTCACCCGCGGCTCGCGCTCGGGCCGTGTCGCCTGGCAGTTCATCCAGGATCTGGCCGGCCGCCTGGGCACCCCCATCGACTGATCCCAGCCGGAATCAATCAGCGTCTGGCCAGCCAACGGGTCAGCAACAGCATGCCGGCGAACAGGGCGATGCCGCCCAGGATGACAAGGCCGCCGACGATCATGGCTTCGTCGGGGCTGAGGCTGGGGGCGGTGTCGAATCTTTGAAACATGACCATCACGATAGGGCCGCCCTTGGGGGCGGCCCTTGTCTTTGGTCAAGAGCCGGTCAGATGGGCGGTGGGATTGACCGCTTCGGTGCCGCGCCGCAATTCGAAGTGCAACTGGGGCGAATCCACGCCCCCCGACGAGCCCACGGTGGCGATCTGCTGGCCGCGCTTGACCGAATCGCCCTTGCGCACCATCACCTGGTCGTTATGGGCATAGGCGCTGACCCAGCCGTCGGAATGCTTGATCAACAGCAAATTGCCGAAGCCCTTCAATTCGTTGCCCACATAGGCGACGACGCCGTTCTCGGTGGAGCGCACCGGGGTGCCCCGGGGGGCGGCGATATTGATGCCGTCGTTGTTCTGACCCTTGGCCAGGGGACCGAATTCGGCGATCACCTCGCCCTTGACCGGCCAGATGAACCCCTTGCCGACCATGGGCGGCGGCGGCGGCGGCAAGGTCTGGCTGGGTTCGAAGGCCGGATGGCGGGCCTCGGGGGCGGCGCGGGGCGGTGTTGCCTCGGCGGCGGCGGTGGTGACGGCTCCCGGCGACGATGGCGGCGGCGGCGCTGAATTCACCCGGGTCGAGGCCGAGGACGGCTCGCCGCCTTGGCGGCCGGAATTGGGCGAAGCGATGACCAAGGCGCCTCCCTGGTTGCCGCCGCCGGAACGACCGCCTGGTACTTTCAGCTTCTCGCCCACGTAAATGGTGTAAGGCGGAGTCTTGCCGTTCAGACGCGCCAGGGTCTGGAACTCCACCCCCAGGCGCCGGGCCACCAGCAGCAAGGCGTCGCCGCGCTGGACCACGTATTCGCCGCCGCCGGGAATGCGGATGGCCTGACCGGGGGTGATGACATAGGGGGCGGCAAGGTTGTTGGCCTCGATCAGATCGCGCACCGAGACGTTGCAGCGCCGGGCGATGGAATAAAGGGTGTCGCCGGAATAGACGGTGACCACGCCCGCGCATGATTGAGGGGGAACCCCACGGCTGACCGGCGCCCCGCCCCGCATGTTGGGGGAACACGCGGCCAACAAGGCCAACGGCACCGCCAAAAGGGCCAGTCTGGACACCATATGAGGTAGGGACGCGCACATGCGCCGCACTATACGCGGCGAAGCTTGCCCGGGCAACGTCAAGAGTCGGGCAAACCTTCCACCATTGGGACGAAACGTACCGGTTCCAGATGCTGGATATCGATACCGTGTTCCAGCTTGACAACCCGCACCAGATCCTGGGCGCCGCTGCCCACGTCGCCCACCGGCAATACCATGATGCCGCCCACCTGCAATTGTTCCACCAGCTTGGGCGGAATGTCGTGGGCGGCGGCGGTGACCATGATGCGTTCGAACGGCGCCTGTTCCGGC
>JAIWOG010000088.1 GCA_020217035.1 Magnetospirillum sp.
CAGCCCAAGCCGCCGTCGCCCAGTTTGGCGGTGATGTTGTGGATGCGCAGCTCGCGGAAACGCTTTTCCGCCTCGACCAGCAGCGGCTTGTGACGTTCGATGGTGTAAAGCCGCCGGCACAGCCGCGACAGCACCGCCGCCTGATAGCCCGAGCCGGTGCCGATTTCCAGCACCTTCATGCGTTCGCCCACTTCCAGCGCCTGGGTCATCAGGGCGACGATATAGGGCTGGCTGACCGTCTGGCCGCACGCGATGGGCAGCGCATGGTTTTCATAGGCTTGGTCCAGGAAAGGCTGGGCGACGAAACGGTCGCGCGGCACTTTCTCGATCGCCGCCAACACCCTGGTGTCGGTGATTCCTTGGCCGCGCAATTCCATCAACAGCCGGATGACGCGGGGATCGGCGCCGACCATGTCCGCGCCCTAGCCGAACAGCGGCTTCAAGGCATCCATGGTCGCCCCATGGGTCAGATCGACACAAAGTGGCGTCACCGCGACAGCACCACGCATGACCGCCTCGATGTCGGTCCCGGGCACGCCTTGTTCCTCGGCCCGCTGGGCGCCGATCCACACATAGGGTTCCCCGCGCGGATCAAGACGCTCGATCAACTCGTCGCCGATCTTGCGCTTGCCCTGGCGCACCACCTCGATGCCGCTGACCTGGGAATGCAGGACATCGGGGAAGTTGACGTTCATCAGCACGTTCAGCCCCCACCCCACTTGGCAGACCGTGCGGATGACCCGTGGCCCCCAATGCTCGGCGGTGGACCAATGCACCGGCTGGTCGGGACGCAGGAACTGCGACAGGGCGATGGACGGAATCCCCAGGATGGTGGCTTCCATGGCCGCCGCCACCGTGCCGGAATAAGTGACGTCGTCGCCCATGTTGGCGCCCCGGTTGACACCGGACAGCACCAGATCGGGCTTCTTGTCCTTCAACACGTGGTTGACGCCCAGCAGGACCGCATCGGTGGGGGTGCCGTCCACGCAAAAATGCCGTTCGGAAACCTGCTTGACCCGCAAGGGACGGCGAATGGTCAGGGAATGGCCGGCCGCCGATTGCTCGCTTTCCGGGGCCACCACCCAGACGTCGTCGCTGAGGCCGCGGGCGATACGTTCCAGCACCTTGATGCCCGGCGCGTTGATGCCGTCATCGTTGCTGATGAGGATGCGGGCGCAAGACAGGTCGGCGATGGGGGCGAACATGATCTCAGGCGATGACTTCCAGCCCGCCCATATAGGGGCGCAGCGCTGCGGGGACGCGGATGGAACCGTCTTCCTGCTGGTAGTTTTCCAGCACGGCAACCAGGGTGCGGCCAACCGCCAGCCCCGAGCCGTTCAGCGTGTGGACGAAGCGGTTGCCCTTTTCGCCCTTGAACCGCGCCTTCATGCGCCGCGCCTGGAAGTCGCCGCAATTGGAACACGACGAAATCTCGCGATAGCGTCCCTGCCCCGGCAGCCACACTTCGATGTCATAGGTCTTCTGCGCCGAAAAACCCATGTCGCCAGTGCACAGCACGATGGTGCGAAAGGGCAGTTCCAGGCGTTGCAGGATGGTTTCGGCGCATTGGGTCATGCGCTGATGCTCGGCCTCGGACTGATCGGGATGGGCGATGGACACCATCTCGACCTTCCAGAACTGGTGCTGGCGGATCATGCCACGGGTATCCTTGCCCGCCGCCCCGGCCTCGGAGCGATAGCAAAGGGTGAGCGCGGTCATACGGATGGGCAAAGCCGCCTCGTCGACGATGGAATCGCCCACCAGGTTGGTCAGCGGCACTTCCGCCGTGGGGATCAGCCAATGGCCGGTATTGGCCTTGAACAGATCGTCGCCGAACTTGGGCAACTGGCCGGTGCCGAACAGGGCGGCATCCTTGACCAGGGTCGGCGGGCTGACTTCGGTATAGCCATGTTCCACGGTCTGCACGTCCAGCATGAACTGGGCAAGGGCACGTTCCAGACGGGCCAGCTTGCCCTTCAGCACCACGAAGCGAGCGCCCGACAGCTTGGCGGCGCCGTCGAAATCCATCATCCCCAGCTTGGTGCCCAGGGCGTCGTGTTCCAACGGCTGGAAGGCGAATTCACGGGGCGTGCCCCAGCGGTGCACCTCGACATTGTGATCCTCGTCAGGACCATCGGGGACGTCCGCGCCCGGCAGATTGGGGATCGAGGCCAGGATGGCTTCGATTTCCTCGCCCAGCGACTTGTCCTGAGCTTCCATCAACGGAATATCATCCTTCAGCCGCGCCATCTCTTCCATGATGGCGCTGGCGTCGCCGCCCTGCTTCTTGATGATGCCGATCTGCTTGGAGGTCTCGTTGCGGCTGGCCTGCATTTCCTGCAAGCGGGTCTGGGCGGCACGGCGTTCGCCGTCCAGACGGATCAATTGGGCGGAACGCGCTTCCAGGCCGCGCCGGGCCAGGCCAGCGTCAAAAGCCTCGGGATTGTCGCGAATCCATTTCAGGTCGTGCATGACGTCACATCCACTTTAAGCGGGATCAATGATTGAAATCGGTCTCGTCGACCGGGTCGTCCTCGTCGTCCTCGTCCTCTTCTTCGGACGATTCGCCCCGCTTCTTTTCCGCCATGCGGGCCGAGATGATCGAGGCTTCGTACAAGATCACCATGGGAATGGCCAACGACAACTGGCTGACCACGTCGGGCGGCGTGACGATGGCGGCGAAGACGAAGACGGCGACGATGGCATAGCGGCGCTTTTCCGCCAGCCCCTTGGCGGTGACCAAGCCGACGCGGGCCAAAAGCGTCAGCAGCACCGGCATCTGGAAGGCCAGGCCGAAAGCGAATATCAAGGTCATGATCAAGGACAGCGATTCGCTGACCTTGGCTTCCAGCTGGATGGGCAACTCGCCCTGATGGGGCACCAAATTCTCGAAGCCCAGCAAATAGGTGTACAGCATGGGCAGAACCAGGAAGTACACCAGGGCGGCGCCCATGGTGAACAGTACCGGGGTGGCGAACAGAAACGGCAGGAAGGCTTGCCGTTCGTTCTTGTAAAGCCCAGGCGCGACGAAGGCCCACAACTGCCCGGCCCAAACCGGGAAACAGATGACGGCGGCGGCGAAGGCCGACACCTTCACATAGGTGAAGAACGCTTCGGTCGGCGCGGTGTAGATCAGACGCCGCATGCCGCCCTTGTCCAGGGCGACCCGGGCGTAGGGGTCCATCAGGAAGCCGTAGATGTCGGCGGCGAAATAGAAACAGCCGGCGAAAACCACCACGAAGGCCAGCACCGACCACAGCAGGCGTTGACGCAACTCGACCAGATGGTCGAGCAAGGGCATGGTCTTGTCTTCGTTCATGGCGTTCACGGTGCCGGCGGCTTCTCGGGGGCTGAAACCGCTGGCGCGGTCCCGGCGGTGTCGGCCACGGCGGCGGTGGCGGCGGGCTCGTCCAGCTTGGGGGCTTCCAAGGAACGGGCGATATCGCCGGTGGGATCGATGCTCTTTTCGATCTCCTGGCGTAGCGCGTTGGTGTCCGCCACCTTCTCGACCTGGCTTTTCAGTTCTGCCAATTCGGTTTCACGCACCATGTCGTCGACGCCGCGCTGGAATTCGCCGGCCAGTTCGCGGGCCTTGCGGACCCAGCGGCCACACATACGCAAGACGTGCGGCAAGTCCTTGGGGCCGATGACGATCAACGCCACCACGGCCACCAAAGCCATTTCGTCCATGCCGATGTCGAACATGCGCCGGGTCCTTCGCGAGCGTGGAAAGCGCCGCCCTTACTGGCGGGCGCTGTCCTTTTCCGCGGTCTTGGCGGCGGCTTCGGTTTCCAGACGCTGCGATTCGGCCGGCTTGGCCGCCGGAGTGGCCTCGTCTTCGTCGTTCAGGCCCTTCTTGAACGCCTTGACGCCCTTGGCCATGTCGCCCATCAGCTTGGGAATCTTGCCCGCGCCGAACAGCAGAAGCACGATGACCAGAACGATCAGCCAGTGCCAAATGCTGAAGCTACCCATGTAAAGTTCTCCTGCCCGCAGGGATGAAAGGGTGGGCGCGGATCATCGCAGACTTACGCGGGTCCCGCAACCGCCCTATTCCGCCAAGCCCAGTAAGTCGTTGTCGTCGTCGTCCGCCAGGTCGAGTTCCGGCTCGGGCTCGTCGTCGGTGTCCACCGGAGCCAGATCGTCGACGGCGCGGTTGCCATAGGCGTCGGCGGCGGGACGGGTATCCAGCAGCCCGGCGGCCTTCAATTCCTTGAGGTTGGGCAGGTCCTCCAGGCTTTCCAGGCCGAAATGGTCCAAGAATCCGTCGCTGGTACCCCATTGCAGGGGCTTGCCGGGGCTGCGCCGCCGTCCGCGCGGCCGGATCCAGCCGGCCTCGAACAACAGGTCCAAGGTGCCCTTGGACAAGGCCACGCCGCGCACTTCCTCGATCTCGGCGCGGGTGATGGGCTGGTTGTAGGCGATGATGGCCAGAACCTCGATGGCGGCCCGCGACAGGCGCCTTGTCTGGGTCTGTTCGATGGTCAGGCGCCCGGCCAAGTCGGGAGCGGTGCGAAAAGCCCATTTGTCCTCTCGCCGCACCAGGTTGACGCCACGTCCGGCGTATTGACGCTGCAATTCCGCCAACAAGGCGGTCACATCGCTGTCGGCGGGCAGCTTGTCCGCCAGATCCCGTTCGCTCAGCGGCTGAGCCGAGGCGAACAGCAAGGCTTCCAGAAGACGCAGATGCTCGGGGTCGAAATCGTCGGTCACGCCGCCGCCTCCCCGGCCTTCACGTAGATGGGGGAATAAGGCCCACCATCCTGACGCAATTGCAGGCGCCCCTGTTTGGCCAGTTCCAAGGCAGCGATGAAGGTGGACGCCACCGCCGACTTCATCTTCAGGCTATCGCCTTGAAAAGAGGGCAGATAGGCCGACAGCACCGACCAGTCGGGCATGGTGCCCAGCATGCGCTCCAGACGCCGAAGCGCGTCCTCTACCGAATAAAGGTCGGGGGCCTCGATATGCAGGGTTCGCACCGAGGTGCGCACCACATGGTCGGCATAGGCCTTCAGCAGGTCGAACAATTCCAGGTCGAACATGGAATGGGTGATCACCGGAACCTCTTCCGGCTCGCCGCGGACGAAGATGTCGCGGCCCAGTTGTGCCCGGTTGACCAAGGTGGTGCCCGCCCGCTGCATGGCTTCCAGCCGACGCAGGCGAAAGGCCAGAATATCGGCCATCTCGGCGGCGCTGGGCTGACCTTCCTGCTCGGGTTCCGGTTCCGGCAGCAACAAGCGCGACTTCAAATAGGCCAGCCACGCCGCCATCACCAGATATTCCGCCGCCAAATCCAGGTGGCGGTTGCGGATGCGGTTGACGAATTCCAGGTATTGGTCGGCCAGCCGCAGGATGGAAATCTTGGTCAGATCAACCTTTTGTTCACGCGCCAGGGTCAGCAGCACGTCCAACGGCCCCTCGAACCCGTCAAGGTCCAGCAGCAGCCGTTCCTCGGGGGAGCGCTGGGGAACCTCGTCATCCGCTTGAAATACGTCAACCTGCATTGACATCGCAATATCTTGTGTCGATGAAACAGGCGACCACAATAGCATGGATGGTCCCGCGGTTCTAGCCGCCGAATAGAGCCACCAGCACGGTCAGCAAGCCGTTGATGGCCGGTTGGATCGCCAAATCGAAGGGATCGACGCGGAAACCGGCCAATCCGGTGACCAAGGGCAGGATCATCAGCAGGCCGATGACGATCAGGATTCCCTTGTCTTCCAGGCGGGCCAGATGGAAGGCCAGATGGCGCGGCAACAAGCCGACGGCCACTCTTCCGCCATCCAGCGGCGGGATCG
The DNA here is from genome assembly GCA_020217035.1 of Magnetospirillum sp. GTDB lineage: Bacteria > Pseudomonadota > Alphaproteobacteria > Rhodospirillales > Magnetospirillaceae > Magnetospirillum. The sequence continues at coordinate 5,799 of JAIWOG010000088.1, forward strand.
GGATCAGGTTGAAAACCGCCAACAGCAGGTTGATGTAAATGGCGTTGGCCAAGTTCAGCCGGGCCCAGTCAACCGCCGATGACGGCAAATGGCCGACGACGTTGATCAACAAAATGGCCAGGATGGCCATGGCGATGTTGGCGCCGGGGCCGGCGGCGGCGACCACCACCATGCCGTAGCGGGGGTTGCGCAGCTTGCGGAAATCCACCGGCACCGGCTTGGCCCAGCCGAACAGGAACGAGCCCATCATCAGCAAAAGACCCGGCACGATGATGGTGCCGAACAGGTCGATGTGGCGCAGTGGGTTCAACGAAATGCGGCCCAGGCGCTTGGCGGTGTCGTCACCCATGGCCAGGGCGGCGTAACCATGGGCGGCTTCGTGCAAGGTGATGGCGAAGACCAACGGCAAGGCCACCACCGAAACCTGCTGCACGATGCCGATCAGGTCGGTCATGCCAGCAACCGGTTCAGTTCCGCCAAGGCGGCGGCCTGATCCAGGTCACGTTGCCGCTTCAGACGCTGCCCTTGGGCCACCCTTTCGCGGGCGCTGTCGGTCAGCGGCGCCAGTTCGGCGGCGATGGCGGTCATCTCGTCCATCTGGCCATTGCAATGCAGGACCACGTCGCAACCGGCATCCAGGCAAGCCCGGGTGCGTTCGCCGAAGCCGCCGCCCAGGGCCTTCATGGACAAATCGTCGGAAATCAGCAGCCCTTCGAAACCGATCAGGCCGCGAATGATCTCGCCGATCACCTTGGCCGAGGTGGTGGCCGGAGCGGCCTGATCGATGGCGGTGTAGACCACATGGGCGGTCATCGCCCAGGGCTGGTCGCGCAGCGCGGCGAAGGGGGCGAAATCCTGGGCTTCCAATTCGGCCCGGCTGGCAGTGACCACCGGCAGCGACAAGTGGGAATCGACCATGGCGCGTCCATGGCCGGGAATGTGCTTGATCACCGGCAACACGCCTTGGTCCAGCAGGCCATCGCAAACGGCGCGACCCAAATCGGCCACCATGGCGGCATTCGTGCCGAAGGCGCGGTCGCCGATGACGTCATGGGCGCCGGAAACCGGCACGTCGAGGACCGGGGCGCAGTCCACGTCGATGCCCAGGTCCGCCAACTCGGCGCCGATCAGACGATAGTTCAGGCGCAGCGCCTGACAGGCCGCCTGCATGTCCCCGGCCGCCAAGTCGGCGAAAACCGCCCCCGCAGGCGCCGCCCGCCAGTGCGGCGGGCGCAGGCGTTGTACCCGCCCTCCTTCCTGGTCGATCAACACCGGGGCGTCGGCGCGGCCGACGCTGTCGCGCAATTGCCGCACCAAGGTCCGAACTTGGTCGGGATTGTCGATGTTACGGGCGAACAGGATGAAGCCCAAGGGGTTGGTCCGGGCGAAAAATGCCTTTTCCTGTTCGGTCAGAAGCAGACCAGAACAGCCGAAGATGGCGGCCGAGGGGATGGATTTACTTGCGGACAACCATGCACCCCTGGTTTCGGTTTTTCAGTTCACCACAGACTTGGCGGGCCGCTTGTTCGTCCAACGGGCCGGCGCGCAGCCGCCAGAACACACCCTTGGCCCCCAAATCCACCTGCACGACGTCTGATTTCAACCCGCCCAGCACGTCGGAATTGGCCCGCTGGATGCGGCCCCATTCCTTTTCGGCGTCGGGTGCCGAGCGCAAGGCGCCCAATTGTACCAAATAGCCCCCCCCCGAAACGGCGGCGGTGGGTTTTGCCGCCACAGGTGCCGTTGTCGGAGCCGGAGTCGGAGCCGGTACCGCAGCCGGAGAGACCACGGTCTTGACCGGGGCCACCGGCTTGGGCGGTGCCGCCGGGGCAGGCGCGGCCACCGGTTCCACCGGCTTGACCGCCACCGGGGCAGGCGCGGCCACCGGTTCCACCGGCTTGACCGCCACCGGGGCCGGAACGGGTGCCGGCGCTGGGGCCGGGGCGACAACCGGCGGCGGCACGGGCGCCGGCTTCATCACTTCCTGAACCATGGGAACCGGCTTGGCGGCCGCTTGTGGCGGGGTCGGGATCGGGGTCGGCAGCGGCGGCACCGGCTGTTCGGCCGGCGGCAGCAGCCGCTCGACCTTGGCGTCGCCGTCACCCTGTTCCAGACGGCCGTAAACCAGCTTGTCCTGGTTGGGCACCTGCATGCCGCCACGGTCGTCGGGTCTGATCTTGATGGGCCGCTGGTCGGCGCTGATCACCGGCACCCCGTCGGGGCTGACGCCCGGGCCGGCGAACATGCGCCAGCCCACCGCCACCGCCACGCCCACGGCCAGCACCGCGCCACCCAGGATCAGCCAATTGCGTAAACGCAAGCTGGAATGGGGCGGATAGCTGTCCGGGTCGGCGTCGAAACGCTCGGGGATGATATCCAGGATGTCGCGGCTGTAATCGTCGTCGGGGTGTCCCGCCATGTCAGCGCATCTCCTTCACCGGTTCCACACCAAACACCGCCAGACCCGACGCGATGACGTCGGCGACGGCACGGACCAAAGCCATGCGGGCCAGGGACAATTCGGCGTCGCCCTCGATCAGGAAACGCAACTGGGTGTCGTCCTTGCCCTTGTTCCACAAACCGTGGAAGGCGGCGGCCACGTCGTTCAGGTAGAACGCCACCCGATGCGGTTCGTGCGCTTCGGCGGCGCTTTCCACCAGACGCGGCCAACCAGCCAGCACCTTGATCACAGCAAGCTCGGCCGGATCGGTCAAGCGGGCCAAAGGTCCTGCCGCCAAGGCCGGCCCCGACAGATCGGCACTGTCCAGCGCCTGGGCGCCGTGGCGCAGCACCGAATGGCAGCGGGCATGGGCGTATTGCACATAGAAGACCGGGTTGTCGCGGGATTGTTCCAGCACCTTGTCCAGGTCGAAGTCCAGATGGGCGTCGTTCTTGCGGGTCAGCATGATGAAGCGGACCACGTCCTTGCCCACCTGGTCCACCAGGTCGCGCAGGGTGACGAAGGTCCCGGCCCGCTTGCTCATCTTGTAGGGTTGGCCGCCCTTCATCAGGTTGACCATCTGGCACAGTTTGACGTCCAGGTCGCCCCCACCCTCGCTGACCGCCTTGACGGCGGCCTGCATGCGCTTGACGTAGCCGCCGTGGTCGGCGCCCCAGATGTCGATCATCGCCGGGAAGCCTCGGCGGTACTTGTCCAGATGATAGGCGATGTCGGACGCGAAATAGGTCCACGAGCCGTCCGACTTCTTCAGCGGCCGGTCCACGTCGTCGCCGAAGGCGGTGGCGCGGAACAAGGTCTGCGGACGCGGTTCCCAATCGTCCAGAACCTTGCCCTTGGGCGGTTCCAGCACGCCTTCGTAGACCTGGCCCAGTCCGGCCAGGAAGTCCAGGGCGGCATCGACCTTGCCGGTTTCCACCAGACCGCGTTCCGAGGTGAAGACGTCGTGCTTGACCCCCAGCGCTGCCAAATCCTCGCGGATCATATCCATCATGGCATCCACGGCGAACAGACGGAATTGCGGCAGCCATTCGGATTCAGGCGCGTCCTTGAACGTGTCGCCGTGCATTTCCGCAAGCTTGGCGCCGGTCGGCTTCAAATATTCGCCGGGATAAAGACCCTCGGGGATTTCGATGGTATCGCCCAGGGCTTCCCGGTAACGCAGGTGGGCGGATCGTGCCAGCACGTCCACCTGCGAGCCGGCGTCGTTGATGTAATATTCGCGGGTCACCGCATAACCGGCCTTGGCCAGCAACGAGGCCAGCACGTCGCCGACCACGGCACCGCGGGCATGGCCGATATGCATGGGGCCGGTGGGGTTGGCCGAAACGTATTCGACGTTGACGGGTGCGTTGCCCCCCATGTCGGAATTGCCGTAAGCCGCGCCTTCCTTCAGGATTTCCGCCAGGCGTTCGGCCCAGAAGCTTTCCACCAGACGCAGGTTGATGAAGCCCGGACCGGCGATTTCCACCGCCGCCACCGCCTGATGGCCGCGCAGTTCGGCGGCCAGTTTCTCCGCCAGTTCGCGCGGCTTCATGCCGGCGCCCTTGGACAGCACCATGGCGGCGTTGGTGGCGACGTCGCCGTGGCTTTCCTCACGCGGGGGCTCGGCGGTCACCTTGCTGGTGTCCAGCCCCTGCGGCAGGTCCAGGCGGCCCAAGACGGCGATGATTTCTTCACGGAAATACTTGAACAGGTTCATTCAGGGCTTCTCTTGCATGTCAAACAGACGACGATGCTCGTC
>JAIWOG010000318.1 GCA_020217035.1 Magnetospirillum sp.
GGCTCCCACACGGGTCCGCGGGGTTGGTCCACACGAGTGGTCCACACGGGGCCAAGGGGACTCGTAAGCCGTTGAAATTCCGATGTCGGGAAAATTGGCTGGGGCGCCAGGATTCGAACCTGGGAATGCCGGTACCAAAAACCGGTGCCTTACCGCTTGGCGACGCCCCAACTGGGAGGCGCACCATAATCGGAAGTGATTTGGGATTCAAGGGGTGGAAAGCATGGGAGCCGCATGACACCACCAACCGGGGCGGTGGGCCAGGATCTGGTCGGCGGCTTGTTGGGCCGAAGCCGGGTCGGCGTAAAGGCCGAAACAGGTGGCGCCGCTGCCCGACATGCGGGCCAGCAGGCAGCCGGGGGTGGCATCCAGCAGGCTCAGCGCCTGGGTGATTTCGGGCACCAGGCTTTGGGCGGCGGCTGACAAATCGTTGTCGCGGCGGCGTAGTTCCGCCGCCAGCTGGGCGGCGTCGACGGGGGAGATGGTCACGGGCAGGGCGTCGCGGAAGCATCCCTGGCGGGCCTTGAACACCGCCGGCGTCGACAGGCCGATCCGGGGGTTGACCAGCACCAGCCAGGCCGGCGGCAGGGCCGGGGCGGCTTCCAGCTTGTCGCCGATGCCGTACATGCGGGTGGGGGCGCCGCGCAGGCAGACCGGCACGTCGGCACCCAAGGACAAGGCCAAATCATGCAAGTCCGGGGCGCTTGGGGCGACCTGCCACAATTCCATCAGCGCCCGTAAGGCGGCCGCCGCGTCGGCCGAACCGCCGCCGATGCCGGCGGCCACCGGCAGGCGTTTGGTCAGGGCGAGGTGGGCGCGGGCCTGGACGCCGCAGGCATCGGCCAGTTTTTGCGCCGCCTTCAAGACGATGTTGTCGTCGTTCAGGGTGTCCAGCAGCGGCGCGGTGGGGCCGCTGACCGTCAGGGTCAGCCGGTCGCCGGGGACCGCCTCGACGGTGTCGCCGATGCCGGCGAACACCACCAGGGAATCCAGCAGGTGATAGCCGTCGGGACGCTTGCCGGTGACGTGCAGGAACAGGTTGACCTTGGCCCAGGCGTCGACGCGGATAGGGGGCGTCATCGGGCCAGCGGGGCGGCGGGCACCTTGCCGCTGCGGATTTTTTCCTTCAACGGCTCGATCTGTTCGGGCTCGGGGTCCAGGCCCATGGCCCGCTTCCACTGGAACAGCGCCTCGGTCTCGCGGCCCACCTGCCAATAGGCGTCGCCCAGATGGTCGTTGATGGTGGGGTCCTCGGCCTTCAGTTCCACGGCGCGTTCCAGCACCTTGACCGCTTCCTGGTACTCGCCCAGGCGGTACAAGGCCCAGCCCAGGGAATCGACGATGGCGCCGTCGCGCGGCCGCAAGGACACGGCCTTTTCCAGCATGGCACGGCCTTCTTGCAGGTTGATGCCGGCGTCCACCCAGGTATAGCCCAGATAGTTCAACACGTCTGGCTGGTCGGGCTTGAGCGCCAACGCCTGCTTGAACGCGGCTTCCGCCTTGTCCCATTGCTTGGTGCGTTCCAGGCAGATGCCTTGGCTGTAAAGCAACGGCCAGTGCTGCACCGACAATTCGGCGCCGACGCGGGCGATGGCCTCGCCATAGGCTTGGGCCGCTTCGGCGAAACGCTTCTTGCGGCGCAGGATGTCGCCCCGGGTGACCAGCGGGTCCAGGCTGTCTGGCTTGTCGGCGGCCAGTTTGGTCAGCCGCGACAAGGCGCGGTCGGTCTGGCCCATCTCTTCCTCGTTCATGGCCAGCCGCATCTGGGCATAGGCGTGGGCGGCGGAACTGGCGGCGATGCCGGCATAGACCTGGTTGGCGACGTCGAAGCGGTCCTGGGCCGACAGCATGTCGCCCAGGACGGCGCGGGCCAGCGGGAAGTCGGGACGCAGGGCCAGGGCCAACTGGGTGAAGACGATGGCGGCGTCCTGGCCGTTGCCCTGGCGCATCAGGGTGGCGATGTCGAACATGGCCTCGGCCATGCCGGCTTGGGCGTCAGGCACCAACGGGGCGATGGTCTTCCCTTGCTTGATCAGCGTGTCGCCGTCGAACAGCAAGGTGTCGGGATGTTCCTGCTGATAGCGCCGGTACAGCGCCTGGGCTTCGTCCAGGCGGCCCAGGCGTTGCAACAAGCCGCCGCCGGCCTCGATGCCGCGAATGGACAATTGACCTTCCAATCCTTGGGCATAAGCGGCTTCGGCCGCGGCGGCGCGGCCGGCCAAGTCCTGGATCAGGGCGGTGTGGTAGATTTTGACCCCGGCGAAACCCTTGGTGTTTGACAGCGGTTCCAGGGCGGCCAGGGCTTCGTCGTAACGGCCTTGGCCTGCCCGCGCCCAGGCGGTCATCAATGGCCCCACCAAGGCGTTGAGCCCGCGTTGCGGCAAACCCGAGAAACGGCTTTCCGCCTTCGACATCAACCCCTTGCGGACGTCGTCGAGGCCGGCGACCAGCACCGGCATGGCGGCGTCGGAATCCAAATCCTGCAGGCGCAGGGCCAGGGGGATGGCGGAATCGACCCGACCCTCGGCGATCATCAGGGTGAAGGTCCGTTGCAACAGGTCGACGTTGTCGGGATCGCGGGCCAAGGCGGCGGCCAGGAAATCGGCGGCGGCGGTGGTGTCGCCGTGGCCTTGGGCCAAACGGCCGGCCAGATAGGCCCCCAGGCCGCTATAACCGGCGGCCAATCCCGCCGGGTGTCGCTTTTGGGCATCCTTGGGCAGGTCGCCTTGCGGCGAGCACGACCAAGTCAAACCGCCCACCATGGCCACCGTTGCCCAGCGCAACGGCACCAAATTCCACCACCGCGTCATCGTCACCTTGCCTTTAGCCGGATGCTGCGTCGCACCCAAGAGCGGACACCCATAATAGCGATTTCCCGGCCCGACGCCATGACCAAAGAAAAACCGCCTGTAAGAAGGGCTTGCAGGCGGTTTCGACCTCACATATTCGGATAGTTCGGCCCGCCGCCGCCTGTCCGGGCGAAGCCCGGCCCCTTTTGAAAGAAGGAAGGCGGCGGCGAACGGCTTTACATATTCGGATAATTGGG
>JAIWOG010000319.1 GCA_020217035.1 Magnetospirillum sp.
TTGATCTGCTTCAGACGGATCGACGCCGCCAGGCCCGAAGGCCCGCCGCCAACGATCACAACGTCGAATTCCATCGCTTCCCGTTCCATGGTCGTCTTCCTTATTCAGAAAAAGGGGCCGGGCAAAGATCTTGCCCGGCCCGTCCAGTTGCGGCTCGGCAGAGGGAGACAACCAGCCCCTGGGGCGTGCATGACCTAGGGACCAGCACCGCCGGGAGCCGACCGGCGGTTAACAGCGATTACAAAACGTCGTCGTCCAGCGCCATGATGGCGACGGAACCGGCGACCATGGACTGGGCCAGACCGTCGATCTTCGACATCACGTGGTCGGCGAAGAACTGGGCGGTGACCAGCTTGGCGGCCAGGAACTTCTGCTCCGAGCCGTGGGCGGCAAGCGCCGCCTTGGCCATCATCTGACCGCCGACCAGGATGCCCATCAGTTCCAGGAACGGCACGGCGGCGCCGGCCGGCAGGCGCAAATCCTGCTTGGCTGCCGACAGCATCCAGGCAACGCAGGAATTGGCGGCGGCCACGCCCTTGACCAACTGGGCACCGATGCCCAGTCCGGCGGCTTCGGCGGCTTGCGCGGTGGCCGAGACGTCGGCCAACAGAATGCCGATTCCCTGGCCGTTATCGCGCAGGGTCTTGCGCAGCACCAAATCGTTGGCCTGGATGGCGGTGGTGCCTTCGTAGATGGTGGTGATGCGGGCGTCGCGGAAATGCTGGGCGGCGCCGGTTTCTTCCACATAGCCCATGCCGCCATGGACCTGGACGCCCAGGGACGCGATCACGTTGCCCACCTCGGTGGACCAGCCCTTGACCAAGGGCGTGTACAGGTCGGCCAGCAACTGGGCGCGCTCGCGCAGTGCCGCGTCCTCGGCATGATGGGCCATGTCCACATGGGCGGCGGCCGAATAGATCAGGCCGCGCATGGCCTCGATCTGGCACTTCATGGTCATCAGCATGCGGCGCACGTCGGGATGGTTGACGATGCCGGTGTTGCCCGGCTGAGTCCAGCCCACCGGCTTGCCCTGCACGCGGTCGCGGGCATAGGACAAAGCCTGCTGATAGGCGCGTTCGGCGATGCCCAGGCCCTGCAGGCCGACGGCCTGGCGGGCATGGTTCATCATGGTGAACATGTATTCCAGACCACGATTGGCCTCGCCCACCAGATACCCGATGGCGCCGTCCTTTTCACCAAACGCCATGACGGCGGTGGGGCTGCCATGGATGCCCAGCTTGTGCTCCAACGAGGCGCAAACGGCGTCGTTACGTTCGCCCAGCGATCCGTCGGCATTGACCAGGAACTTGGGCACGATGAACAGCGAGATGCCCTTGACCCCGGCCGGCGCGTCGGGCAGACGCCCCAGCACCAGATGGATGACGTTCTCGGTCATCTCGTGGTCGCCATAGGTGATGAAGATCTTCTGGCCGAAGATGCGGTAATGGTCGCCTTCGGGGACCGCCTTGGTGCGGATGGCCGCCAGGTCGGAACCGGCCGCTGGCTCGGTCAAATTCATGGTGCCGGTCCATTCGCCGGTCACCATCTTGGGCAGATAGATGGCCTTCTGATCGTCGGTGCCATAGGAGTCGATGGCGTTGACCGCACCCTGGGTCAGCATCGGGCACAGGGTAAAGGCCATGTTGGCCGCCTGCCACATTTCGTGGATTGCGGTGTTCAGCACGTTGGGCAGCCCCATGCCGCCGTGGTCGGGCGAGAACGGCAATCCGTTCCAGCCGCCTTCCACCAAGACGTTCCAGGCTTCCGTCCAGCCGGGGCTGACCACCACCTTGCCGTCCACCAGCTTGGCGCCGTCATTGTCGCCCACCTTGTTCAAGGGCGCCAAAGTGTCGGCGGCGATCTTGGCCGCTTCCTCCAAGATGGACTCCACCAGATCGGGAGTGGCCTCGGCGAAGGCCGGCAGCGCCGTCACCTTGCCCAGTTCGGCAACGTTTTCCAGAACGAACTTGATATCGGCCAGCGGCGCGGCATAGGTCATGGAACGGTTCTCCCTCAGCGTGTGGGCACCGGCTTTTCGCCGGTATAGTCGTAGAATCCGCGACCGGTCTTGCGCCCCAACCAACCGGCCTCGACATATTTCACCAAAAGCGGGCACGGCCGGTACTTGGTGTCGGCCAGTCCTTCGTGCAGCACGTGCATCACCGCCAGACAGGTGTCGAGCCCGATGAAATCGGCCAGTTCCAACGGCCCCATGGGGTGGTTGGCGCCCAGCCGCATGGCGGTGTCGATGGATTCGACGCTGCCCACGCCTTCGTACAGGGTGTAGACCGCTTCGTTGATCATCGGCAGCAGGATGCGGTTAACGATGAAGGCGGGGAAATCCTCGGCCGACACCGAAATCTTGCCCAGCCGCGCCACCAATTCCTTGGTGATGGCGAAGGTGTCCTCGGCGGTGGCGATGCCGCGGATCAGCTCCACCAATTGCATCACCGGAACCGGATTCATGAAATGCATGCCGACGAAACGGCCGGGACGGTCGGTGGAGGCGGCCAGACGGGTGATGGACAAGGACGAGGTGTTGGACGCGATGATGGCATCCGCCTTCAGCACCGGACACAATTGGGCGAAGATGGCCCGCTTGACATTCTCGTTCTCGCTGGCGGCCTCGATCACCAGATCACAATCGGCGAAATCGGCGTAAGCGGTGGAGGTGGTGATCAGGGCCAGGGCGGAATCCTTGTCGGCGGCGCTGATCTTGCCCTTGGATTCCATGCGGCCCAAGTTCTTGATGATGGTCCCCATGCCCTTCTGCAACGCCTCGTCCGAGACGTCGAGCAGGGCCACCGCGAAACCGCGCTGGGCGAAAACCTGGGCAATGCCGTTGCCCATCTGGCCGGCGCCGATGATGCCCACCTTGCGGATATGGGCGGACAGGGCGGAATCAAGGGTGGGGAGTACAGTCATGAATCAGAGTTTCTCCGTGAGTTCCGGGACCGCCTTGAACAAATCGGCGACCAGGCCGTAATCGGCGACTTGGAAGATGGGGGCCTCTTCGTCCTTGTTGATGGCGACGAT
>JAIWOG010000300.1 GCA_020217035.1 Magnetospirillum sp.
CGCCGCCCCGCAGCCGGCGCCCCAGCAGCGTCACGAACCCCGCCCCGAGCCTCGTCACGAGGCGCCGGTGGCGGCGGCGCAGCCGACCCAGCGCATGGGGACGCCGGCCACCCGCAGCGAACCCAGCGTGGCGCGTGGCGGCGAGAACCTGGACATCCCGGCGTTCCTGCGCCGCCAGGCCAACTAAGGGACGTTTGCTTTCGCGCTGATTTTTCAAAACGTTACCAACTTCGGGGCCCGGCCGTTTCCGGGCGGGCCCCATTTTCTTCCAGCCGTCATGCGTGCTGTGTAACAAAACGAAATAATGATTGATTTGAGCGCTTGTCCCCCTAGCGGTAGAAGATAACCATCGAATTGGGCCGGATGCCGGGAAGGATGACAAAAGGTCATCGGGGCGCATCCGACAAGGAAGGGGTTTAAGTCGTGAAGATCAACAAGACCGACATGGTTGCCGCCTTCAATTCTTCTGCCGAATCCAACGTCATTCGCCAACGTACCTTGAAGACCGCCATCGGATGCTCGGGCGTCGGCCTGCATTCCGGCGCCAAGGTCACCATGGTCCTGCAACCCGCCCCCGCCAATTCCGGCATCAGCTTCCGCCGCACCGACATCGCCGGGCGTGGCGCCATCGTTCCCGCTTTGTGGTCGAACGTCGGCGACACCCGCATGAACACCTGCCTGGTCAACGAATCGGGCGTCCAGGTCGGCACCGTCGAACATCTGCTGTCGGCCCTGGCCGGCATGGGCATCGACAATTGCGTCATCGAGATCAACGGCCCGGAAGTGCCGGTGATGGACGGCTCGGCCGCCCCCTTCCTGTTCTTGATCGAATGCGCCGGCACCGTCGAGCAGGACGCGCCGCGCCAGGCCATCCGGGTGCTGAAGCGGGTCACCGTCACCGATGGCGACAAGTCGGCCACCCTGTCGCCGTCGGCCGGCGGCTTCCGTCTCAACTTCCACATCGACTTCGCTTCCGCCGCCATCGGCCGCCAAGATTTCTCGGTCGCCCTGACCAAGGGCGCCTTCAAGGCGGAAATCAGCCGGGCGCGCACCTTCGGCTTCGAACACGAAGTCGCCTATCTGCGGGCCAACGGCCTGGCCCGTGGTGGCTCGCTGGACAACGCGGTGGTCATCGACAGCACCGGCTCGCGGGTGCTCAACGACGACGGCCTGCGCTATGGCGACGAATTCGTCCGTCACAAGATCCTGGACGCCGTCGGCGACCTGTCGCTGGCCGGTGCCCCGCTGTTGGGCGTCTATGACGGCGTGCGTTCCGGCCACGCGCTCAACAACCTGTTGCTGCGCAGCCTGTTCGCCGACCAGACCGCCTGGGCCTACACCTCCATCGCCGCCGGTTCGGCCGCTGCCCAGGGCCTGGCCCTGGCCGCCCCCGACAAGATGGTGGTCAACGGCTGATCCTTCGCTCGGCCATTCCTGGACGAACAAACTCCCCCGCGACCACCCGGCTCGCGGGGGTTTTTTATGCCGTGTCTCTTCCCCTGGCCCGGCACCGTGCTATAGTCCCGGCCAAGACTTCAGGCCCAAGGGTATCCATGTCGCGCTTCGCCTTCTCCCGCTTGTTCGCCGGAACCATCCTGATCGCCGCTTCCTTGCTGTCCGCCTGTTCGGACAAGAAGGACCAGTATGTCGAGCGGCCGGTCGAGGAACTGTATAACGAAGCCATGGACCTGGTGGAAAAGGGCGAATATTACAAGGCCGCCCAAGCCTTCGACGAGGTCGAGCGCCAGCATCCCTATTCCGTCTGGGCCACCAAGGCACAGTTGATGGCGGCCTATGTGCTGTACGAGCGCAACAAATACGCCGACGCCCTGGTGGCGCTGGACCGCTTCATCCAGTTGCATCCCGGCAACAAGGACGCCCCCTACGCCTATTACCTGAAGGGGCTTTGCTATTACGAGCAGGTCACCGACGTCGCCCGCGACCAGAAGATGACCGAAATGGCGCTGAAGTCGCTGCAGGAAGTGGTCGACCGTTACCCGGCCAGCACCTATGCCCGCGACGCCAAGTTGAAGGTTGACCTTGCCCGCGACCACCTGGCCGGCAAGGAAATGAACATCGGCCGCTATTACCAGCAGCGCGACCAATGGCTGGCGGCGCTGAACCGCTACAAGGTGGTGGTCGAGCAGTTCCAGACCACCAGCCATGTGCCGGAAGCCCTGCACCGCATGGTGGAAATCTACCTGACCCTGGGCCTGGAAGACGAAGCCAAGAAGACGGCTGCCGTGCTGGGCCACAACTTCCCGGGCAGCGAATGGTACGAGGACACTTTCTCGATGGTCAAATCCGGCCAGTCGGCCAAGCAGTCGGGCGAAAAGGAATCGTCGGGCTGGTTCGGCTGGATGTGGTAACCGTCCCATGCTGGCTTCGCTGTCGATCCGCGACGTCGTCCTGATCGAAAAGCTGGACCTGGAATTCGCTTCCGGCCTGTCGGTGTTCACCGGCGAAACCGGTGCCGGCAAATCCATCTTGCTGGATTCGTTGTCCCTGACCCTGGGGGCCAGGGCCGATTCCGGCCTGGTGCGCCACGGCGCCCCCCAGTTGACGGTGATCGCCGAGTTCGACCCGCCGCCCTTCCATCCCGCCCGTGTGTTGTTGTCGGCCCAAGACGTCGACGCCCAGGACGGCCCCTTGGTGCTGCGCCGGGTGGTCACCGCCGACGGGCGCTCGCGCGCCTATGTCAACGATCAGGCGATCAGCGTCGGATTGCTGCGCAAGGTGGGCGACGAATTGGTGGAAATCCACGGCCAGTTCGAAAGCCATGGCCTGTTGGACGATGCCACCCATTTGCCGGTGTTGGACGCCTTCGCCGGGCTGGCGGAAATGCGCGGCGCCGTGAAGGCTGCGTGGACCACTTGGCGCGAGGCGGCGAAGACCCGCGCCCAGGCGGAAGAGGCGCTGAAACGCGCCCGCGCCGACGAGGAAAACCTGCGCCACGCCCATGACGAGTTGCAGGCCCTGGCGCCTAAGCCCGGCGAGGAAGCCGAACTGGCGGCCAACCGGGCGATGATGCAGCATGCGGAAAAGCTGATCGAGGCCATGAACGCGGCGCAAGCGGCGCTTTCCGCCAAGGGCGAGGTCGAGGCATCGCTGCGCAACGCCCAGCGCACCCTGGAACGGGTGGCCGACCGCGCCGAGGGCAAGCTGGACCCGGTGATCGCCGCCCTGGACCGCGCCGCCCAGGAAGCGGCCGAGGCTTCGGGCCTGTTGGAACGGGTGTCGGCGGAAGTCGACCTTGACCCCCGCGCCCTGGAAAAGGCCGAGGAACGGCTGTTCGCCCTGCGGGCCACCGCCCGCAAGCATGGCGTCGAGGTGGACGGCCTGGCGGCTCTGCGCGACGACTTGGCCCGCCAACTGGCGGCGCTGGACGGCACCGGCGACGATGTGGGCAAGCTGGCCAAGGCCGAGCAGGCGGCCCGCGCCGCCTACATGGAGGCTGCCCGCGCCTTGTCCAAGGCCCGATCCGAAGCCGCCGCCCGCCTGGATGCGGCGGTGGCCGCCGAATTGCCGCCGTTGAAGTTGGACAAGGCCAAGTTCGTCACCAGCGTCGCCGCCGAGGACGAAGCAAACTGGGGGCCGGACGGCATGGACAAGGTGGCGTTCCTGGTCGCCACCAATCCCGGCACCCCGCCCGCCGCCTTGGGCAAGGTGGCGTCGGGCGGCGAGTTGTCGCGCTTCATGCTGGCCCTGAAGGTGGTGCTGGCGCAAAGCTCCAGCACGCCGACCATGGTGTTCGACGAAGTGGATTCCGGCATCGGCGGCGCCGTCGCGGCGGCCGTCGGCGAAAGGCTGGGCCGCCTGGGCAAGGGCGTCCAGGTCCTGGTGGTCACCCATTCGCCGCAAGTGGCGGCGCGGGGCGCCCAGCATTACCGGGTCGCCAAGACCGAGGTGGAATCCGGCCGCGTCGCCACCAGCGTGGCACAATTGTCGGCCGGCGAACGCACCGAGGAAATCGCTCGCATGCTGTCAGGTGAAAACGTCACCGACCACGCCCGCGCCGCCGCCGCCGCGCTGATCGTCGGCTGAAAGCCCTGCTTATTTCCAGTTCTTGAATTCGGACAGGGCCAGTCCCACCGGCACCTCGGCACGGCTGATGTCCAAGGTCTCGCCCAGCATGGGTACCCGGATGGTGCCCGCCGGCATGGCCAGGTCGACCCAACGTCCGCCGGCCGGGTCCTGCCGCACCGCCGGACGGATCAGCGACACCGAGGTGCGCAACAGACGTGCCCTGGTCGTGTCGGAGGCGGTCACCAACAAGCGGGTGATCAAACCTTGCGGGCTGGCATGGCTGACCACCGCCACCGAGCCGGGAGGCATTTCGTCGTCGGCCGCCGCCGCCGCCAGATAGCGCCGGCGCTCGCCTTCCACGGTGAAGCTGGCGAAGCTGCCGTCGTAATCGAACAGCCATTGCCCCGAGGACAGGGAATAGGCGCCGTGACGGCTGCCATTGGCGACGGTCAACAGGCCGCCGTCATCCAGCATCGCTTGCCGCCCCGGCACCACCAGGGTGTAAAGCGGCGGTTGCAACAAGTCCACCGACTGATCCAGCGGCCAGGCGTCCAAACGGACGCGGCCCACGCCCTGGTTCGAGCCGTCGAAGACGTCGGAATCCGTCACTTCCAGACGCAACAACAGACGGCGCGGGCGCGGGTCGCCGGGCAGGACCAGCATCATCGGGCGGAAGCTGACGTTGACCATGCGGGCTTCCAGACGGCCGTCCACCTCGCGGGCGCCGAACACCGATTCGCCGGAAAAGGCGTGGAACAGGCTGACGTTCCCACTGCTGGCGGCCAACACCACCATCACCATGGCCACCGGCGCCGACCACAGCATGACGAAGCCGGCGAACAGTAATCCTGCGATGAAAGTCCAAGCGTTGCGCATCAATATCCTGTCTCCCCCCGTGCGCACATTACGCGGTGGCGCGGTCGGGGGCAAGAACCGGCGATTTGATCGCTCCTGTCGTGCTCCCCGCTTGGCGGCGTCGTATTCATGACACTATGAAGAGGCACCCCCGACGCCCCTTGTCAGGGCTGGACGGCAATGGCTAATGTAATAAGCTGTAGGTATCGGGGGTAAGTCGTGAAAATCGACCTATGGGCACTAAAGCCTGCAAAATTGTCAAGTTGGCAGATCTGGGGCGCCGCTTACGGATTGATTGCCGTGATGGGCGTTCTTTTCGGCCTTCAGTTGTGGCAATCACATCATTACACAGTCAGGGTTTCCTCGGATTATCTCAACGGCGTGGCCAGAGGCATTGAAAAGGACACCACCGGAAGCCTTAGGACAATATCCCTGTTCCTGCGTGATTTGGCCACCGTCGCCGGTCAGGATTCCGACAGGGATGACTTGCGCCGCGCCATGTCCTCCCGGTCGAAAACGATTCCCGAGATTCGTCAAGCCTTCATCGCCGACGCTGATGGCATTATCCTGGTCTCCACCCGCGCCGACCTTGAAGGGCTGAGCGTCGCCAGGCGCCCTTATTTCACCCAGGCGGCCGCCCTGCCCCCCGACCGCAGCCTGTATTTGTCTTCGCCTATCCATGTCGAGCAGACGCAGGCAACCGTCCTGTTCGCCACCCTTCCCCGCTTCGCCGGCAACGGAAGATTCATGGGCGTGGTGGGGGTATCGCTCAGCATCGACTATTTCAACCAACTCACGTCACGCATGCTGCCAGCGGGCGAAAACGCCGCCGTGCTGATCCTGACGGAAGGCGGCGACATCATCGCCCGGGCCCCGTCCCCGGAAGCGTTCATCGGCAAGAACGTCAGCCATGGCGACGGCTTCAAGTCACATATGGCCTTGGGCCGGCAGACCAGTGAACACCGCCATGTGACCGCCACCGACAATTTGGAAAAACTGTCCATATTCCACTCGTTGCGAACGCCGGGCCTGCCGCCGCTGGTGATCATCGCATCGCAACCCCTGGACCATATCCTGGCCCCTTGGCGGTCCCAAGCCGTCGTCCACACCCTGGTGTTCGCCGCTTTGTCGGTGGCGGTTGTCGTCCTTTCCTCCCTGCTGTGGCGCAGCCACGTCTCGCTGGCGGCCAGCGAAGGCAAGCTTCGCGGCATGTTTCACGAGATCCCCTTGGGATTGGCGCTGACCACCCAGGATTGCCGGATCATCGAGACCAACCCCGCTTTCCAAGAGATTCTGGGCCGGAACGACGAAGCCTTGCGCGACAAGTCCGTCGCCGAGCTGACACCCCCCGAATACGCCACGCAGGACGCCCTTTTGCTTGAAAGCCTGAGACAGACAGGACGTTTCGGCCCCTGCGACAAGAAACTCATGAGGGCCGACGGCTCCTTGGTGGAGGTGCGGGTCAAGGGAATGCGCATCATCGGCCCACACGGCGAGCCCTTGGTCTGGTCCATCGTCGAGGACATCGGCGACGAGCGTGCGGCGGCCAGGGCTCTGGCCGAAAGCGCCGACGAACTAAGCCGGTCCAACAAGGAACTGGAAGCCTTCGCCTACATCGCCTCGCACGACCTCCGCGAACCGCTGCGCATGATCAATTCCTTCCTGCAATTGCTGGAACGGCGCCTGGACGGCCGCCTGGACCAGGAATGCCTGGAATTCTTGGCCTTCGCCCGCGACGGCGCCCGCCGCATGGACCGGATGATCCTGGACTTGCTGGAATTCTCCCGCGTTGGCAGGGGAGAGAACAGCACGACGGAAACCAGCGACATGAACCTGGTGACGCGATCCGCCCTGGCCTTGTTGACGACCGCCACCGCGGACGCCAAGATCGTGGTTCAGAATCTTCCCACGGTGCGCGGCAACATGGAGATGTTGCAGCGGCTGATGCAGAACTTGATTTCCAACGCGTGCAAGTACCGTCACCCTGAACGCCCTTGTGAAATCCATATCACGTGGGAACGGCAAGCCGACCTGGCCCATTTCCGCGTCACCGACAACGGCATCGGCATCGCAGAGGAATACCGCGAACGCGTTTTCGGCCTGTTCCAGCGTCTGCACCGCAGCGAAGAGATTGAGGGTTCTGGTATCGGCCTGGCCATTTGCCGCAAGACGGTCGAATCGCTGGGCGGCGCCATTTGGGTGGAATCACCCACCGGAACCGGCACCACGTTCCACTTCACCCTGCCCTTGCCGGCGAACTGATTCCGGACCGCGCCCCGTCACTGCAATTGCATGCCGCTTTTGAAGAATTGGTCGGCCAGCCGGCCCTGGACATACTTGATCCCCAATCCCTTGGCGACGACGAAAGCCTTGGGGTTGTCGCAGCGGCACATCACCGCGTGCCCATGCCCGTTCAAGCCTTTCAAGCCCGAGACCAGACTGGCCAAATCCTCTTCCGCCGGCGACAGCATGCTGTCGCACCAGTTGATCTTGACGAAATCCGGCCCCATCCGCCCCAGGTGCAACATCTGGAAGTCGCGCCAGTCGAGCCCGTCGATGCAGAGTTTCAGCCCCATGGATTGGGTCTGACGCCGCACCTGCCGATAAAGGTTCAAGTGGTGCAGCACGTCGGTCTTGTGCACCTCGACGACGATGCGGCCCGCCAGACGTCCCGGCAAGGATTCGTAGAATTGGATGAAATCCCGGGAGGCCGCCGTCTGCAAGGTCAGGTTGACGCTGAACGCCTTGTGCCGGTATTCGGGAATTTCACGGGCCATGGTGCGCAGCGTGGCGCGGTCCAGATCCTCCTTCAGCGCCTGGAACAGCCAGGGCGAACCGGTCAGGCTGATGTCGGGCAGGAAATTATCCTCGATCTGCTTGGCCGAGACGAAGAATTCCAGGAACTCGATGGACGGCACCTTCTCGCCGACGAAATAGACGGGCTGGTTGAAGATGCAATGCCTGAGGTCGATGCTGCGCAGCTTTTCCGACAGGAAGTTCAGGTTTTCGGCGGTCATGGGCTTTTTCAGCGCCTGCGCCTCGTGCGGGGCGCCATCGGCGATGATCGCCTTGAAGGCATGGAACACCACGTCCAGTTCCTTGGTGGCGTCGGCCAACTTGTAGAAGGCGTATTCGCCGTAAGCGTTGCGCGAGGTGACCGGTTCGCCCTCCAGGAACAGCTTTTCCACCTTGGCGCAGACGCCGACCACCTCGGACACGGTGACATGGGAATAGGCGACGAACAGGTCGCCGTTATGGGCCGGAAACACCTTGCAATAGGGGGAACGGGAAAAGCTTTTGGCGATGAAGTTCTTGGCGCTTTCCAGCCGTCGCGACACATCGGCTGGCGGGTCGATGGCCGACACGCAGAAATGGATCACCCGCTTGCCCAACGGGTCCTTCTTGATGGCATGCAGTTCGTGCAGGAACGCACGTTCTTGCTCGGTGACGCGCATGGTGCGGCGCACTCCTCGGCTGAAAGGACTCTGAACGGTCAGGCGCGGCTTTTCTGAACCTTCTCGGCGATGAAGCGGGCATAGTCCACGTCGGTTTCCATGATGTGGTTCAGCAACCATTCCAGGACGAAGCCGCGCACCTTCAAGGCCCCCCGCAGCGTGTCGTCCTTGACCGTCTCGCGCAGGCGCGACACCTCGAGCATGAACTGGTGATGCTTGGCCGCATGCTCGTCCAGGGCAGGATAGCCCCACGACTTCATCAGCGCTTCCTCATGGGCGAAATGATAGTCGATATAGGCGTCCAGGGCGGTCAGCACGTCGTGGACGCATTCATCCGCCAGACCGGCGTTGATGTTGATGTCCAACTGATTGAGCAGCGAAAACAGAATCAGATGCTCGGCATCCATTTCCCATTGGCCGATCTTGTAGCCGTGCTCCCAGGCAAGCATCCGTCCCCTCCCCTCAAAAAAAAACCGCCTCACCCCGGATGTGGTGGACGGTCTTGACAAGACGAAGGCTAACTCGCCCTCGGGGGTCGAATCAAGAGAATACGCACACGACTAAATCACAAGTGGTATCACGCTTTCTTGCCGGTCCGGACTTAAGCTTGTGCTATGGTGGCCATCGAATTGTCACAGAAGGATCAACGCGCATATCATGGTGATCGGGCTGATTTGCCTGGGTAACAGCCTGCACGCCGATGACGGCTTCGGCCCCGCCGTGCATCGCCGTCTGGCCGTGCGCCGTTGGCCACGGGACGTCCGCCTGCTGGACGCCACCGAGGGCGGGGTGCTGGACCTGCTGCGCCAATGCCGCCACGCCATCCTTGTCACCAGCCTTGACCGCGCCTTGGGGCGCCCGGGTCAAGTGATGCGTCTGAGCGACGACCAGGTCCCCGCCGACCCGCAAGGCCCCTTGGGCGCCGGCGCGGCCGCCATCTTGGCCTCCATGCGACGGGTGCTGCCAAAGCCCCCCGCCACCGAGATCCTGGGGGCGGTGGCGCAACGCCAGATTCCGTTCTCGGCGGGACTCAGCCCCCTGGTGGCGGCGGCGGTGGAAACCACCAGCGCCATGCTGTGGCGGGAATGGGGTCAGCCGGCCTTGGGCTGAGCCGCCAGGAAATCCAGGCAACCTTGCAGGATGTAGGCGGCGGCCATCTTGTCCACCACCTGGGCCCGCTTGGCCCGGCTGGAATCGGCTTCCAGCAAGGTGCGGGTGACGGCGGCGGTGGACAACCTTTCGTCCCACAGCGCCACCGGCAGGTCGCGCAGTCCCAGCAGATTGCGGACGAAAGCCCGCGTCGACTGGCACCGCGCCCCTTGGGTGCCATCCATCTCCACCGGCAGGCCGACCACCAGGCCGCCCACTTCGTGTTTGTCGACGAAGGCGAACAACGCCTCGGCATCCTTGGTGAATTTGGTGCGGCGGATGGTGTCGAACGGCGTGGCGATGGACAGGCGCACGTCGGACAATGCCAGACCGATGGTCTTGGTCCCCAGGTCCAGCCCCATCAGACGGGCATGGCGCGGCAGGGCGGCGGGCAGTTGGGCGGGTTCAAGCACAGGCATGGCGCCAGTGAACCCCGCCCGGCCCAGGCAGCGCAAGACTCAAATGCGCCAAGCCCGCGCGGCACCTGAGCGGCCCCGGCACGGGGCGTACGGACAAACTAACAACACTCGTCTTCCAGGGCGCGCAGGGCGGCAAGGCCGGCTTCGTCGCCGTGTTCCTCGAACAATTCCTCGATGTAATAGGTGTGGCTACAGGCCAGGCACAATTCGTCGGCCTTGCGGAACCCCACCTTGCCGGCCTCGGCCAGGCGGACCATGAAACGGTCCCACAGGGCGTTCGACTTGGCGGGGTCGGAAACGATGGCCAGCACGTGTTCGATGACAATCTTGGCGTGGCCTTCGCAATCGATACCGCCAAAGCTGACATAGCGGTCGGGAGGGGGCATCTGGGTCATGACATCGGAACCTTGGGGCTGTTCGGCGGCAGCCACGACACCTTGGCCAAGGGGTGCCCTGCCCTCAACCGTCGCCACGCCAACGGCGTTTGGGGTTTCCCCAAATGCATCCTGGCCGCACGAATTGCGTCACACCGCCAAACGGCTGCGCAGCAACTCCACCTTGCCACGGCTGACCGGCACCGCTTCGGCGTCGGGCACATCCAGCACGATGCGCCATTGCCCGTCCTGGCGTTCCACCGCCTTGGCGCGGCGCAGATTGACGATCCACGAGCGGTGCACCTGGACGAAGGTCACGCTGTCCAGGCGCCCGACCAGTTCGGCGAAGCCCATGGTGCAGGGATGTTGGCTGCCGTCGGTGGCGATGACCCGCGAATAATGCCGTTCGGCGCGGAACGCGGCGGCCAGCGACACATCCAGCAAGCGCACGCCGTGTCGCGAATCCAAAGGCAGCTTCAGCAGCGGCTCGGCCGGGGCCTGGGGCAGCGCCTCCACCAGATGGAACACCAGGCAATAGCCGGGACCATCCACGCCCTCCATCAACGACACCCGCGCCACCAACGTTCCCATGGGCAAGGTCATGGCCATGGCGGCCGGCTGGTCGGGCTGCGCCAAAGCCTGGTCCAACAGCCACTGCACCTTGGGGCGCACCATGGGCGGATGCAGGTCCAGGATGGGGGTGCCCAACACCGTCACCCCGTGGGCGGCGCCCTGGCCTTCCAGCATGCGCCGGGCCAGGTGGTTGGCGGTGACCACCCGGCGGTCGTGATCCAAGACGACCACGCCCTGGGGGATGCGCTGCAAGCGGTATTCGAAGCTGCTCATGACCGGGGCTCAAGCCCTTGCTGGGGTTGCTCTTGGCGGGTGCGGGTGCTAACGTCCGGCCAACTTCATCCAAATGCAAGACTTCTTGCTCTGGCTTACGGAGACCATCACCGCATGTCCCTGGACAAAGCAGCCGTCCGCGCCATCGCCGAACTGGCCCGCATCGAGGTCCGCGACGAGGAACTCGACCATCTGGCCGGCGAACTTTCCGGCATCCTTCATTTCGTCGAACAACTGGCCGAGGTGAACACCGACGGTGTGCCACCCATGTCGTCGGTTGCCGATTTGACCCTGCCCATGCGGGCCGACGTGGTCACCGATGGCGGCCAGTTCGCCGCCGTGCTGGCCAACGCGCCCGACGGCGTCGTCGAGGACCATGGCGGCTTCTTCACCGTTCCCAAGGTGGTGGAATAATGAGCGAACTGACCAAACTGACCATCGCCCAGGCCCGCGACAAGATGGCCAAGGGCGAGTTCACGGCTGTCGAACTGACCGAGGCCCACATCAAGGCCATGGAAGCCAAGCGCGACCTTGGCGCCTATATCGTCGAGACCCCGGATCTGGCCCGCGAGCAGGCCAAGGCGTCCGATTTGCGCCGCCAGGCCGGCCAGGCCGGCACCCTGGAAGGCATTCCGCTGGGCATCAAGGATCTGTTCTGCACCAAGGGGGTGCAGACCACGGCGGCCAGCCGCATCCTGGAAGGCTTCAAGCCGCAATATGAATCCACCGTGTCGGGCAAGCTGCTGGACGCCGGTTCGATCATGCTGGGCAAGCTGAACCTGGACGAATTCGCCATGGGTTCGTCCAACATGACCAGCTATTACGGCAAGGTCACCAATCCCTGGAAGTCCAAGTCGGACGCGGCCAAGCAACTGGTTCCCGGCGGTTCGTCGGGTGGTTCGGCGGC
Source organism: Magnetospirillum sp. (assembly GCA_020217035.1). Classification (GTDB taxonomy): domain Bacteria; phylum Pseudomonadota; class Alphaproteobacteria; order Rhodospirillales; family Magnetospirillaceae; genus Magnetospirillum. The sequence continues at coordinate 12,032 of JAIWOG010000300.1, forward strand.
GGCGGTGGCCGCCCGCATCGCCATGGGCGCCACCGGCACCGACACCGGCGGCTCGATCCGTCAGCCGGCGGCGTTCTGTGGCATCACCGGCATCAAGCCGACCTATGGCCGCTGCTCGCGCTGGGGCATCGTCGCCTTCGCCAGCTCGCTCGATCAGGCCGGCCCCATGGCCCGCGACGTGCGCGACTGCGCCATCATGCTGGGCGCCATGGCCGGGCACGACCCCAAGGACAGCACCTCGGCCCCCATGCCGGTGCCCAATTTCGAAGCGGCGCTGACCGGCGACATCCGCGGCCTGAAGGTGGGCATCCCCAAGGAATACCGCCCCGACGGGTTGTCGGACGAAATCCAGAAGGTGTGGGAACAGGGCATCGAATGGCTGAAGGAAGCCGGGGCCACCCCGGTGGAAATCAGCCTGCCGCACACCAAATACGCCCTGCCCACCTATTACATCGTCGCCCCGGCGGAAGCGTCCAGCAACCTGGCCCGCTATGACGGCGTGCGCTTCGGCCTGCGCGTCGAAGGCAGCAGCCTGGACGACATGTACAAGAAGACCCGCGCCGCCGGTTTCGGCGCCGAGGTTCGTCGCCGCATCATGATCGGCACCTACGTGCTGTCGGCCGGCTATTACGACGCCTATTATTCCAAGGCGCAGAAGGTCCGCCGGCTGATCGCCGACGACTTCAGACGGGCGTTCGAGAATGTCGACGTCATCCTGACCCCCACGGCGCCGTCGGCGGCTTTCGGCATGGACGAGAACACCGACGATCCGGTGACCATGTGGCTGAACGACGTGTTCACCATCCCCACCAGCCTTGCCGGCCTTCCCGGCCTGTCGTTGCCCGCCGGCCTGAACGCCGACGGCCTGCCCTTGGGCCTGCAACTGATCGGCCGTCCGTTCGACGAGGAAACCGTGTTCAAGGTGGCCGGCGTGATGGAATCCGCCGCCGGCTTCACTGCCACTCCGGAGGGTGTGTGATGATCATTCAGGGTGACACCGGCGATTGGGAAATCGTCATCGGCCTGGAAGTGCACGCCCAGGTCATTTCCAACGCCAAGCTGTTCTCGGGCGCCGCCACCGCTTTCGGCGCCGAGCCCAACGACCAGGTCAGCTTCGTCGACGCCGGCTTTCCCGGCATGCTGCCGGTCATCAACGAAAAATGCGTCGAACAGGCGGTCCGCACCGGCCTGGGCCTGAAGGCCCAGATCAACCTGACCAGCGTGTTCGCGCGGAAGAACTATTTCTACGCTGACCTGCCCCAGGGCTATCAGATCAGCCAGTACGACATGCCCATCGTCGGCGAGGGCACGCTGCTGATCGACCTGCCCGACGGCAGCACGCGGGCCATCGGCATCGAGCGCCTGCACCTGGAACAGGATGCCGGCAAGTCCATCCACGACATGCACCCCAGCAAGTCCTATATCGACTTGAACCGGTCCGGCGTGGCGTTGATGGAAATCGTCTCGAAGCCCGACATGCGCAGCCCGGAAGAAGCCGGCGCGTACCTGACCAAGCTGCGCACCATCCTGCGTTACCTGGGCACCTGCGACGGCAACATGCAGGAAGGCAGCATGCGCTGCGACGCCAACGTCTCGGTGCGTCCGGTGGGATCGACCGATTTGCGCACCCGCTGCGAGATCAAGAACGTCAATTCCATCCGCTTCGTCCAGCAGGCCATCGAATACGAGGCCCGGCGCCATATCGACGTCTATGAAAACGGCGGCGAGATCAAGCAGGAAACCCGCCTGTTCGATTCGGTCAAGGGCGAAACCCGTTCCATGCGCAGCAAGGAACACGCCCACGATTACCGCTATTTCCCCGATCCCGATTTGCTGCCGCTGGTCATTTCCCAGGATCTGGTGGACGGCATCAAGGCGACCCTGCCGGAACTGCCCGACGAGAAGAAGGCCCGCTTCATGGCCGAATACGGCCTGAACGCCTATGATGCCGGAGTCATGGTCGCCGAGAAGGACTCGGCCGATTTCTTCGAGGCGGTGGCGAAAGGCCGCGACGGCAAGACCGCCGCCAATTGGGTGATGGGCGACTTCTTCGCCACCATGAATTCCGACGCCAAGTACACCTGGACCAACCCGCCGGTAAGCGCCGAAAACCTGGGTAAGATGATCGACCTGATCAAGGACGGCACCATTTCCACCCGTCTGGCCAAGGACGTGTTCATCTTCATGGTGGAGACGGGCAAGGATCCGGCGACCATCGTCGAGGAAAAGGGCCTGAAGCAGGTCACCGACACCGGGGCCATCGAAAAGGCCATCGACGAAGTCTTCGCCGCCAATCCCGACAAGGTGGCCGAGGTCAAGGCCGGCAAGGACAAGCTGATGGGCTGGTTCGTCGGCCAGGTGATGAAGGCGACGCAAGGCAAGGCCAATCCCGGCATGCTGAACGAGCTGATCGCCAAGAAGTTCAAGGAATAAACCTGCCAAACCCCGATGAAGCAGCTTCATCGGGGTTTCTTCTTTCCCCTCACGTGACCAAAATCAAAGCCCCTGCCCGTTCGGGCGGTCACCATGGCCCCATCCTGGATTTGTCCCCGATGGAGATTGTCATGACCGCCGCCGCTTCCTCGTTCCGCTCTGAAATCGCTGCCCTGGCCCTGGGCCTGGGCATCCTGTCCGCCGGCACCGTGGCGCTGATCGGCTCCATCGGCTTGGGCGCCTGGATTCTGGGCGTCTGACCCTTTCCGACCAACGGAGGAATTGCGGTTTCGCAATTCTGCAACGATAATAGGGGTTCAAAGGCGGGCTACATGCCCGCCTTTTTTCAATGGCTTTTCGTATTACCCCTTGACGGCTGTCATAAAAATGTAACAAAAGCCCCCCTTCGTTTCCGTTTTCAGGTCGCCGCCGTGAGTTCGCCCAAACCCCTGATCCAATACGCCGCACTCCCCTATCGGGTGGTGGACGGCCATGCCGAGGTGATGCTGGTCACCTCGCGCGAGACCAAGCGCTGGATCCTGCCCAAGGGGCGCCCGGAAAAGCGGTTGAAGCCACACGAGGTGGCCGCCGCCGAGGCGTTCGAGGAAGCCGGCATCGTCGGGGCGGTGGTCAAGGATTCGTTCTGCCACTTCCCCAGCACCAAGCGTCTGAAGAACGGCCACGAACTGCCCTGCACCATCAAGGTCTACCTGTTGAAGGTGAAGAAGATGGTGGACGACTGGCCGGAAAAGGGCCAGCGCGAGCGCCGCTGGTTCACCCCCGGCGAGGCCGCTCTGATCGTCAATGAGGACGGGCTGATCAAGACCCTGCTGGATTTCGGCGCCCGCTGGGCTTGAAACCCAGCCCTGCGCTTGCGGCGTGACTTCCGCCATGGACTCCCCGACCACCCCGGTGTATGACACTTTTGTTACAAAAAACGGGGTTCCCATGGCTTTGAAATTCCTGCGCTCGCTGATGCCCAAGGAAGAGCGCTTCGTCGAACATTTCACCGCGCACGCCCAATGCATCGCCGACGCCGCAATCGCCCTGACGGCCATGATGCAGGCCCCGGCGGGGGAACGGGAAAACCGCTTCGCCCAGGTGTGCAGCATTGAAAGCCAGGCCGATTCCATCGCCAAGGACACCTTGGTCGCCCTGCACCGCGCCTTCATCACGCCGTTCGACCGTTCCGACATCCACGCCCTGACCACGGCGCTGGACGACGCCGTCGACCTGATCGAGGACGTGGCCCAGCACGCCATGCTGTACCGCATCGACAGCTTCGGTCCGCGCATGATCGAAATGGCCGCCATGATCGAAGCCGGGGCCAAGTTGTTGGTCCAGGTCCTGCCGTTGCTGGACAACATCAACGCCAACGTCGCCCGGATCAATTCGCTGTGCGAACAGGTGGGCAAGATCGAAAGCGACGGCGACCGCCTGCTGCGCCAAGCGCTGGCCGAACTGATCGCCGAAAAGCCCGACACCATCGCCTTCATCGGCAAGAAGGAAGTCTACGACCTGTTGGAGACGGTCACCGACCGTTGCGACGACGTCGCCGACCTGATCGAAGGCATCGTCCTGGATCACGTGTGATGGAACCGACCATCGCGTTCTCGGCTCTGGTGGCGATCATCGCCGTCGCGCTGATCTTCGACTTCATCAACGGCCTGCACGACGCCGCCAATTCCATCGCCACCGTGGTCTCCACCCGGGTGTTGCCACCCAAATGGGCAGTCATCTGGGCGGCGTTCTTCAACTTCGTCGCCTTCCTGTTCTTCGGCCTGCACGTGGCCGACACGGTGGGGCGCGGCATCGTCCAGCCCGACGTGGTCGATCCCGTCATCATCGTTGCGGCACTGGCCGGCGCCATCAGTTGGAACCTGATCACCTGGTATCTGGGCCTGCCGTCGTCGTCGTCGCACGCCCTGATCGGCGGCCTGGCCGGCGCCGCCCTGGCCAAGGCCGGCCTGGCCGGATTGGCCTGGGGCGGTTTCAACAAGACCGCCATGGCCATCGTCGGCTCGCCCCTGGTCGGCTTCGCCCTGGCGGTGTCCATCATGATCACCCTGTCTTGGGCGTTGCGCCGCGCCACGCCCTTCATGGTGGACAGGGGTTTCCGTCACCTGCAATTGGTGTCCGCCGCCCTTTATTCCCTGGGCCACGGCGGCAACGACGCCCAGAAGACCATGGGCATCATCGCCGTGCTGCTGTACAGCCAGGGCTATCTGGGCGACACCTTCCACGTGCCGTTGTGGGTGGTGCTGTCGGCCCAGGCGGCCATGGGCCTGGGCACGCTGATGGGCGGCTGGCGCATCGTCAAGACCATGGGCTCGAAGATCACCGATTTGCGCCCCTTCCAGGGCTTCTGCGCCGAAACCGCAGGGGCCATGACCTTGTTCGGCGCCACCTGGCTGGGCATCCCGGTTTCCACCACCCACACCATCACCGGCTCCATCGTCGGCGTCGGCGCCGTCAAGCGCCAGTCGGCGGTGCGCTGGGGCCTGGCCGGCACCATCGTCTGGGCCTGGATCTTCACCATCCCGGCCGCCGGCCTCATCTCGGCCGCCACCTATTGGGTGGTCAGCCTGTTCTGAAAAATAAGGGCGAAGAGGTTTTCCCCTTCGCCCTTTGCTTTTACCCCGCCCGGTTCAAGGCGCTGGCGATGGCCTTCAACGCCGCCATGGTCACCGACACGTCCAGCGCCGCGCCATGGACCGCGCCGCCATCCTTGCCGGCCAAGGCCACATAGGACGCGGCTTGCGCTTCCGACCCTTGGCCGATGGCGTGTTCGTGGTAATCCTTGACCTTGACCATCACCCCCAAATCCTTTTCCAAGGCATGGACGAAGGCGTCCACCGGGCCGGCGCCGATGCCCTGGACGATCTTTTCGACGCCATCCACCACCAGGGTGGCGGTCAGGGCACGTTGCCCCTTGCCCACCGGCACGGTGGAATAATCGGCCACCTGGATATGCCCCTCGCCCAGATAGGTACGCTGGAAAAAGGTCCAGATTTCGTCGGGGGCCAATTCGCGCCCCTCGCGGTCGGCATGGTCTTGGACCACCTTGGAAAACTCGGCCTGGAACGCCTTGGGCAATTCCAAGCCGTGGTCGCGTTCCAGCACGAAGGCGACGCCGCCCTTGCCCGACTGGCTGTTGATGCGGATCACCGCTTCGTAGCTGCGTCCCACGTCGGCCGGGTCGATGGGCAGGTACGGTACTTCCCAGAGGGGGGAATTCGCCTTGTCGCGGGCCTTGAACCCCTTGTTGATGGCGTCCTGGTGCGAGCCGGAAAAGGCGGTGTAGACCAGTTCGCCGGCATAGGGATGACGCTGGTGCACCGGCAGGCCGGTGCATTCCTCGGCCACCCGGCGGATAGCGTCGATGTCGGACAAATCAAGGCCGGGATCGACGCCCTGGGTGAACAGATTCAAGGCCAAGGTGCAGACGTCGACGTTGCCGGTGCGTTCGCCATTGCCGAACAGCGTGCCTTCCACCCGGTCAGCCCCAGCCATCACCGCCAGTTCGGCCGCCGCCACGCCAGTGCCGCGGTCGTTGTGGGGGTGCACGGAAATGATCAGGTTTTCCCGCCCCTTGACCGTGGCGCAGAACCATTCCACCACGTCGGCGTAGACGTTGGGCGTGCTCATCTCCACGGTGGCGGGCAGGTTGACGATCATCTTGCGGTCGGGCGCCGCCCCCCATTCCGCCGCCACCGCCTCGACGATGGCCAGGGCGAAATCGGGCTCGGTGCCGGTGAAGCTTTCCGGGCTGTACTGGAAGGTGACCTCGCCGCCCTGGCGCTTGGCCGACAATTCGCGCACCCAGCGGGTGCCGGCCAACGCCAGGTCGATACAGCCCTGACGGTCGAAACCGAACACCACCCGGCGCTGCACTTCCGAGGTCGAGTTGTACAGATGGACGATGACCTTCTTCGCCCCTTCCAACGCCTCGAAACTTTTGACGATCAGGTCCTGGCGGGCCTGGGTCAGGATCTGGATGGTGACGTCGTCGGGAATGTGGCCGCCGTCGATCAGATGGCGGATGAAGTCGTAATCGGTCTGCGACGCGGCGGGAAAGCCCACCTCGATCTGCTTGAACCCCATCTTCACCAAGGTGTTCCACAGCCGCATCTTGCGATGGGTGTCCATGGGGTCGATCAGCGCCTGGTTGCCGTCGCGCAGATCGACGGAGCACCACGCGGGCGGTGCGCTGATCACCGCATCGGGCCAGCGGCGCTGGGCCATGCGCATGGTGGGATAGGGGCGGTATTTCTGGGAAGCGGCATTCATCATGGCCGGTTCATCCTTGTCTTGATCGTGACTGCCTATGGGGGGACCGCGCGGGAATTGTCACGGTCGTCGGGCGCGCGGCAAGCGTCAGGGCCGACGACCGCCGATTAGTCGCAGTCGAAGTGCGCACGCGGTCGGGGCACGACGGATCAAGATGACGGGATGCTGAGACTTCATGATGCTCTCGGGAAATTCGCTGTTGGGGACGCCGCAAACACAAATCCCGGCGTCGTCGCGGTTCACGACACCGGGCAGGTCAGCAGCAGCAGGGCGAATTTCGCGTACATCATGAAAACCACTATGCCAAGGCCATCTTACCCGCGTCAATCGTCTTGTTTCTTGCGGTTTCCCGGTTGACCAATCGAAAACAAGTCGCTAGAAACGTCCGTCCAGCCACGGGGGTGTTAGCGACCCCCACTGAAAGACATTCCTGCGGAGGGATGGGTGAGTGGCTGAAACCAACGGTTTGCTAAACCGTCCTAGGGGGTTAACCCTTAGCGCGGGTTCGAATCCCGCTCCCTCCGCCAATTACTTCAAAGAACAGATCCTCTGACGCATAGAGCCTTGGGCGAAAGCCCGAGGTTCTGCGCCATTTCCGGCTTGCGACTGTTGACCTCATTGTCTGGTGAAGGCCGGATTTCCGGCCGTTTTCTCTTCTCTCCAGCCCGCATTCTCCACGAGCTGTTGACTGCCGCCAAAAGGTACGGGGTTCTAATGATGTGAGAAATCAATTCTCTGTGAGAACGAGGTATTTGGCCGCCCGGTACTTTTTACCGATTACCGAAGGTGTCTAGCGAGAAACCGCCCTACTCGACCGGTTTCTTCACTTTGAGTTATGCCCCAGGATCACCAGCGTATTTCGGCATTGCGTAGTGATTCGCGCATTGTAACTGTTTCTTATGGCGCATGGCTTGTGCGCAGTGCGCAGCGTTAGATGCGCACTGCGCTAGATTTAGGTTACAAGTGGTTAGAGGCTATGAATTTTAATCGCGAGAGCATGCGTGCGATTGAGCATGACCTGTTCCCCTGATTGATCCCGTTCAGAGGTTGAGTCCCGCCTCCCTGTGATGCCCGAAATGGGCGGTGATGGCAATGTGGGCCGGGGCATGCCCCGGCCCACATTGCGTTCGCGCTCGTGCGGCAGCTTGCGC
>JAIWOG010000090.1 GCA_020217035.1 Magnetospirillum sp.
TGCCAGGAACCGAGCGCCGGCTGTACCCGAGGTACAGCCAAGCGACGGTGACGTCGCAGTACGGCGTCTTAGGCGAACCCGAAGGGCAGGCCCCACAAGGCCATCTGACCCTGCCGTCAAATTGGGCAATAGCCCCGCTATCGCCTGCATTTCCCGGCATCTTATATGGCCTTGTGGGGCCTGCAGAACGCTATGGGGTTTATGAGTTTACGCCCTAATCCAGCGATTGCGCCCGGATGGTCCCGGTGGGTTCCGGCGCCGCCGACACGGGCTCGGGTTCTGCGACCTGCGCCACGTCGGCGGCGGGCGCCGCGGTTGGCTGAGCGTTGGTGTTTCCCGATTCCGCCGCGGCTGGCTGCTTGCTTTTCTCGTACTGCTTCACACCGTGAGCCGCCAAGTCGACCACGGCACATCCCGCCAAACAGGGAAGCAGCAACAACGATAAAAAATATTTCGACATGGGGGAACCTTTTGCGTCGCCGATGGGGCGAACGCTACACCGGTGCGTATTTTTTTCGCAAGTGCAAAGAAAATCCCCCGCCAGTCCCTGCCGGCGGGGGAAAGTCTTGTCACGCCACCCAGAGTTGCGGACGAAAGCGAATCTTATTGCGCCGCCTGCCGCTGCAGGTGGACCACGGCGCGGGTGTGTTTGGCGATCATCATTTCCTCGTCGGTGGGAATGACGAAGACCGGCACCCGGCTTTGCGCGGCGGTGATCGTGGTGGCGTTGGCGTCGTTGGCGGCCTGATCCAACTGGATGCCCAGCCAGGCAGCCCCTTCGCAGACCATGCGACGCACCGGAGCGGAACGCTCGCCGATCCCGGCGGTGAACACCACTGCGTCCAGCCCCCCCATGGCAGCGGCCAGCGATCCCAGTTCCCGGCGAATACGGTAACAGAACAAGTCAACCGCTTCGGCGGCATGGGGGTTGTCGCTTTCCAGCAGCACCCGCATGTCGTTGGAAACGCCGGAAACACCCAGCAGCCCCGATTGCTTGTAAAGCAGGGTCTCGATCTGCTTGGCGTTCATCTTCTTCTCTTCCAGCAGATACAAGATGACGCCGGGATCCAAGTTGCCGGTGCGGGTGCCCATGGGCAGGCCGTCGACGGCGGTGAAGCCCAAGGTCGACGCCACCGAGCGGCCATTGTCGATGGCGCACATGGACGCCCCCGACCCCAAATGGCAGACCACAACCTTGCCAGCCGCCTTTTCCGGCGAAATCTCGCGCAAGCGGCGGCTGATATATTCATAGGACAGGCCATGGAAGCCGTAACGGCGTACGCCTTCCTCGGTCAACTCGCGCGGCAGGGCGAAGGTGGTCGCCACCGGGGGATTGCTGGCGTGGAAGGCGGTGTCGAAGCACGCCACCTGGGGCAGCCCCGGATGCACCTTGGCCAGGGCACGGATGGGGGCCAGGTTGTGCGGCTGATGCAAGGGCGCCAGCGGCACCAGCTTGTCCAACGCACCAAGCGTCAACTCGTCCACCAACACCGGCTCGCTGTATTTGGCGCCGCCGTGGACGACGCGGTGACCAGCGGCGACCAGCCGGGCGTCCCCCAGGTGATCCTCGACCCAATCGATCAGGTGTTTCAGCAGGTCTTCGTGGTTCAGATTGCTGTCGGCAGGCCAGCGTTGCTCGGCCAGAACGGCGCCATCGGGACCTTGCGCGATGAAATGCGGGGCGACGTTGATGCCCTCGACCTGTCCCTTGGATTGTAGATCCGGCTTTTGATCGCCGTTGGACAGATAAAGCGAGAACTTGATGGAAGACGACCCGGCATTGATGACCAGAATACCGTCACGCATGGCTTTCCCTTTCTATTCTGCAGCGGCCTTGCCGCCCGAGCGGCGAGCATGGGCGAACAACACGGCGACGGCACAACTGGCCAGACGGGCCTTGGCCGAATCGGCACGGCTGGTCAGAACGATCGGCACCCGGGCACCCAGCACGATGCCGGCGGCATCGGCGTCGGCCAGGTAGGACAATTGCTTGGCCAGCATGTTGCCGGCTTCCAGGTCGGGCACCAACAGAATGTCGGCCTGACCGGCCACCGGCGAGCTGATCTTCTTGATCTTGGCGGCTTCCGCCGAGATGGCGTTGTCAAAGGCCAAGGGACCGTCCAGCACCGCGCCGGTGATCTGCCCACGATCGGCCATCTTGCACAAAGCGGCCGCCTCGATGGTCGAGTTGATCTTGGGATAGACGGTCTCGACCGCCGACAGGATCGCCACCTTGGGCTTGTCCACCCCCATGCACAGCGCCAGGTCGATGGCGTTCTGGGCGATGTCCACCTTGTCTTCCAAGGATGGGTAGATGTTGATGGCGGCGTCCGAGATCAGCAACATCTTGGAATAGGTGGGGACGTCCATGACGAAGACGTGGCTGATGCGACGCCCGGTACGCAGACCGGTGGCGCGGCTGGCCACTTCATGCATCATTTCGTCGGTGTGCAGGCTGCCCTTCATCAGCGCCTCGGCCACGCCGGTGCGACACAGTTCCACCGATTTCTCGGCCGATTCGTGGCTGTGCTGGGTGTCGATGATCTGCATGCCGGTCAAGTCGAAGCCGAATTCCTCGGCCACCGAGCGAATCTTGGCTTCCGGTCCGACCAGGATGGGGTTGATCAACCCCTTCTTGAAGGCCTCGACCGGGCCTTCCAGCGACACCTGGTCGCAGGGATGGCACACCGCCACCGAGATCGGCTCCAAGCTGGCGCAACGCTCGATGATGTCCTCGAAAACATGGTGACGGCGGCGCAGGGACACTTCGTGCAGTTCGGTGCGCGGCTGCACCACCTTCTGAGTCGGGGCCAGCACCCGGGCGGTGCCAGCGAAAACCACCACGCCGTCCTGGTTGACCGCCTTGCAGTCGAAAACGACATCCGCCGGAGCGATCTTTTCCTTGGTGACGATGGTCACGGTGACGGTGTCGCCCACTTCGACAGAGTTCTGGAAGTCGAAAGTCTGACTGCGATAGACGGTGCCGGCGCCGGGAAGCTGGTTGCCCAGGACAGCGGAAAGCAACGAACCCGTCCACAGGGAATGGGCCAGGACCTTGCGGTGGCTTGCAAGGCTGGACGCCTGCTCGGCGTTATAATGAGTGGGATTAAGGTCGCCGGTGGCGACACCAAACAATTCCACATCTTCCATCCGGCAGGTCCGGGTCAACGTGGCGCTGTCGCCCACCTTGATTTCGTCCCAGGTCCGGTTTTCCATCATTTCGACCATTGCCCACTCCAATCTTGGCCAAAAGCATGTTGCAATGCGGAATATACCGACAAAGAACAGGGGTGTACATCCATCAGCCAGCATCCTTCATGGATCGGTCACACGGTAGATCTTCCGAACATGACAAGTCAGCTTGACGCATGCCTCCCCCGCGTGTCAGTCCCTTGCCTGACGCTCCCTTTTTTCATTAGCTATCACTAATTATTGAATTCCCACGGATGCACCTCCATGGCCGACACCGCCCCCCCTTCGTCCCTGCCGCATGTTCCGGTGACCATCTTCGCGTCGGTGATGGGGCTGGCCGGCCTTGGCCTAGCCTGGCGCAAGGGGCATTCCGTTCTCGGCCTTCCCGACATGGTGTCGGAAGTCTTCCTGGCCATCGCCGGCGTGACCTTCCTTGCCGCCCTGGTCACCTACGCCATGAAAGCGCTGCGCCATCCCCAGGCGGTGATGGGCGAGTTCAACCACCCGGTTCGTTCCGCCTTCTTTTCGACTTTCCCCATCGGCCTGCTGCTGCTGGCGGCGGGGCTGCACACTTACCACGCCGACAGCGCCTTCATCCTGTGGGCGGTCGGCGCGGTGTTGCAATTGCTGCTGACCATCCGCCTGATCGTGCGCTGGATGGTGCACAAGCAGGAAATCCATCACGTCAACGCCGCTTGGTTCATTCCCATCGTCGGCAACATCATCGTCCCTATTCTCGGGGCACGAATTGGATTGAACGAGATTTCCTGGTTCTTCCTGTCGGTGGGTTTGCTGTTCTGGCTGCCCATGCTGACCATCATCCTGTATCGGGTGATCTTCCACGACGCCCTGCCGCCGCGTCTGATGCCGACCTTGTTCATCCTGCTGCCGCCCCCTTCCATCGGCTACGTCTCGTATGTTGGGCTGACCGGCACCGTGGATTCCTTCGCCCAGGTCCTGATCAACGGAGCGCTTTTCCTGACCTTGGTCCTGATGGCCAAGTCGAAAAGCTTCGTCGGCCTGCCCTTTGCCGTGTCCTGGTGGGCGTTCACCTTCCCGCTTGACGCCGTCGCCTTGGCCGCCATCGAACACGCCCACCGTTTTCCCATGGGCTTGTGGCCGGTGGTCGGTGCCATCCTGTTGGCCATGGCCAGCTTGGTGGTGGTGCTGGTGGCGGTGCGCACGGTGATGGCCATCGCCGCCGGTTCCCTGTTCCATCCTGAATGAGTTCGCTCAATTAGTGTTTTCCCCATGTTGCGACGCACAAGATAGAAGACTAAGGTGACGACCAACGCATTAGGTCGAACCGAGGCACATCATGAGCGTGCGCAATCTGAAAGCATTGTTCCGCCCCCAATCCGTCGCGGTGGTGGGAGCAAGCACCAAGGCGAATTCCCCTGGCCTGGTGGTCATGCGCAACCTGATCCAGGCGGGATTCCAAGGCCCCATCATGCCGGTCGGGGCGGAAAAGTCGGTGTGTGGCGTCCTGGCTTATCCCGACATCGCCAGCCTGCCCCACGCCCCCGACCTGGCCATGCTGTGCACCCCGGTGAACACCTTGGTGGACGTCATGCGGTCCCTGGGTGAAAAAGGCGCCAAGGCGGCCTGCATCATGACCGCCGGCCTGCAGCACGCGAACGGCGCCGACGGACGCTCGGTGCTGGAAACGGTGACCGCCGTTGCCAAGAGCCACGGCATCCGCCTTCTCGGTCCCAATTCCATGGGCATGCTGGTCCCCGGCATCGGCCTGAACGCCAGCTTCGCCCCGGAAAACGCGCCAGCCGGCAAGATCGCCTTCGTGTCGCAATCGGGCGCCTTGTGCACGGCGGTGCTGGATTGGGCCTGCGCCAAGGGAATCGGCTTTTCCCACTTCATCCACACAGGCGAAAGCGCCGACGTGGATTTCGGCGACATCCTGGACTACCTGGGGTCGGACCCCCACACTCGGGCCATCCTGCTTTACCTGCAGACCGTCGACGAACAGCGCAACTTCATGTCGGCTGCCCGGGCGGCGGCCCGCAACAAGCCGGTCCTGGCCATCAAGGCCGGGCGCTCCACCGAGGGCGCCCTGGCCGCTTCGTCCCACACCGGGGCGCTTGCCGGCTCGGACCTGGTGTTCGACGCCGCCATCCGCCGCGCTGGCATGCTGCGGGTCAAGGACATCGAGGAAATCTTCGGCGCGGTGGAAACCCTGGCCCGATCGCGCCCGATGAAGGGCAACCGTCTGGCGGTGGTCACCAATGGCGGCGGCCTGGGCGTCATCGCCGCCGACGACCTGGCTGACGGCGGCGGCGAGTTGGCCGATTTGCCGCTGGACGTGGTGGACAAGTTGAACGCCCTGCTGCCGGCCAATTGGTCCCGCGGCAACCCCATCGACGTGGTGGGCGACGCCGGGGGCGAACGCTATGCCAAGACGCTCAGTATTTTGTTGGACTGCAAGTGCATCGACGCCGTCCTGGTGATGTACGCCCCCACCGCCATCTCGGATCCCGACGAAGTGGCCGAGGCGGTCATCAAGGTGTTCAAGGACAAGCCCAGGGCCAACATCATGACCTGCTGGGTCGGCCATCAGAAAGTGGCGACGGCCCGCAAGAAGTTCGCCGATTCCGGGGTTCCCACCTTCGAAACCCCCAAGGCGGCGGTGCAAGGCTATCTGCACCTGCTGGAATACCGCAAGAACCAGGAACTTCTGATGGAAGTTCCGGCTTCGGCCGCCACCGACTTCGTGCCCGACGTGGCCTTGGCCAAGGGGGTGATCGCCGAGGTGATGGGGCGCGGCGATTCCATGCTGACCGAGGCCGAGGCCAAGACAGTGCTGTCGGCTTACGGCATTCCCACCGTTGCCACCCACACCGCGCACAACCCGGCCGAGGCCAGCCGCATCGCCAAGGACATCGAAGGTCCCATCGCCCTGAAGATCCTGTCCGCCGACATCGTTCACAAATCCGACGTGGGTGGCGTGGTGCTGAACCTGGACGGGCCGTTCGAGGTTGAAAAGGCCGCCCACGCCATGCTGGAGCGGGTCAAGGCCACCTATCCCGACGCCCGCATCGAGGGCTTCACCGTCCAGCCCATGGCCATCCGCAAACCGGGCACCCAGGAATTGATCGTCGGCATCGCCACCGACCCCATCTTCGGCCCGGTCATCTTGTTCGGCCAAGGCGGCGTGGCGGTCGAAGTGATCGGCGACCGCGCCGTCGCTCTTCCGCCGCTGAACCTGCATCTGGCCTCGGAACTGGTGCAGCGCACCCGGGTCGCCCGCCTGCTGAAGGGATACCGGGGTCGACCGCCCGCCAACATGGATGCCCTGCACATGACCCTGATCCAGGTGTCGCAGATGGTCATCGACCTGCCGGAAATCGTCGAGTTGGACATCAACCCGCTGCGTTGCGACGCTTCGGGCGTGCTGGCGCTCGACGCCGCCATCAAGGTGGCGGTCCCACAACGCACCGGCGCCGACCGTCTGGCCATCCGCCCCTATCCAGCAGAGCTGGAAGAAATGTTCACCATGACCGACGGCCGTCAGGTGCTGTTGCGGCCTATCCGCCCCGAGGACGAGCCCAACCACCACGTCCTGGTCTCCAAGCTGACCCCAGAAGACATCCGTTTCCGCTTCTTCGGCCTGGTGCACGAACTGCCGCACACCGAAATGGCCCGGTTGACCCAGATCGACTATGACCGCGAAATGGCCTTCATCGGCGAACTGTCCCTGCCCGATGGCGGCAAGGAGACCCTGGGCGTGGTCCGTACCGTCACCGACCCCGACAACGAAGCCGCCGAATTCGCCGTGGTGGTGCGTTCGGACCTGAAGGGATCCGGCTTGGGCAAGCGGTTGCTGGTCAAGATGATCGAATATTGTCGTTCACGCGGCACCAACGTCATCGTCGGCCAAGTCCTGAAGGACAACCGTCGCATGTTGAAGTTCGTCGAACACCTGGGCTTCGTCCAGACCAAGACCATCGACGGCGACATCGTCGAGGTGGAATACGACCTGAAGAAGCCGGCGGTCACCGCCCCCGAACCGCCCGACAACGACCGCTAGAACCCACCTACCCGCAGCAATTCGGCCGCCTGGTTGGCCGGGACCGGGCGGCTGAACAGGAACCCCTGAACCGCGTCGCAGCCGGCTTGGCTCAGGATGTCGAATTGCTCCTGGGTTTCCACCCCTTCCGCCACCACCTTCAGCCCCATGGCATGTCCCATGGAGATGATGGCCCGGGCGATGGCGGCGTCGCTGTCGTTTTCCGCCAGGTCGCCGACGAACGATCGGTCGATCTTCAGCTTTCCCACCGGAAAGCGCTTCAACCGCGCCAGCGACGAATAACCGGTGCCGAAATCATCCACCGCCAGCTTCACCCCCAGGCGGGCGATGTCGGTGATGATCCGTTGGGCGGCGTCGGCATCTTCCATCACCGTGGTTTCGGTCAATTCCAATTCCAGGCGATGGGACGGAATACCTGATTCGGTCAGCATCTTGCGCACCAGCATGGGCACGTCCTGGCGCTTCAATTGCAGGGCCGACAAGTTGACGGCGACCGGCACCGCCGGCATGCCGGAACGGTCCCACTCGCGCATTTGCCGGCAGGCTTGCCGCAGCACCCATTCACCGATGGGGCCGATCATTCCCGTGCCCTCGGCCATGGGAATGAACTGGACCGGAGAAATCCAGCCATCGGTGGCATGCTTCCAACGAGCCAAAGCCTCGAACGAGACGATCCGCCGATCCGTCGCCGACACGATGGGCTGATAATGCAGTTCCAGTTCGTCGCGCTGGATGGCGCGACGCAAGTCGCTTTCCAGACGGCGACGGGTGGCCAGTTCGAAATCCATGGTGGGGGCGAAAAAACGATAGCCGTAAGGCTGCCCTTCGATGGCCCGGTACATGGCCATGTCAGCGTTCTTCAGCAGGACGTCGGCCTCGGCGCCGTCGTCGGGAAACACGGTGATGCCGATGGCCGCGCCAACATGGATGTCGTGCCCGCCGATGTCGAAGGGACGACGCATGGCCTCGATCAGCGATTCGGCCAGTTCGGCGGCCTCCTCTCCGCCCAAGGCGGTCTGCATCAAAAAGCCGAATTCGTCGCCGCCCACACGGGCGACGCTTTCCACGCCGCGGGCCCGGCTCATCAAGCGTTCTACCACCGCCAGCAACAGGTGGTCGCCGCCGTCATGCCCCAGAACGTCGTTGTAATGGCTAAAATCGTCCAGATCGAGGATCAGCACCGCCAGACCATGACGCTGTGCCTTGGCATGCGACACCGCCCGCTGGATCTGGTCGCGGAACAACAGCCGATTGGGCAGCGCGGTCAGCGAATCGTGATTGGAGAGGAATCGAATGCGCTCTTCGGCCCGACGCCGTTCCGAGACGTCTTCCTGCACCACCACGTAATGGCTGACATGCCCGGCCTCGTCCTTGATGGGCGTGACGGTCTGGTCGACAACGTACAAGGTGCCGTCACGACGGCGTAAATGCAGCTCGCCGCGCCAGATTTCCCCCTTGGCCAGGGCCTCGTCCATGCGACGGTCACGATCTTGCCCCATCAGCAGGCGCCGGGCCCCCCGGCCGTGCACCTCGTCCTCGCCCCAGCCGGTCAAGGTACGGAAGGCTTGGTTGCTCCACTCGATGCGACCCGACCGATCGGTGATGAAGATGGCGTTGGCGGTCGCCGCCATGGCCTCGCCCTGCAAGCGCAGCAACGCCTGGGAACGGCGCAAACCTTCGCTGTCCTTGCTGCGGCTTTCCCGGTCAGAACAAATCAACAAGCCGACACCAAGCGCTACCGCCATGACCTGATTGAGGGCAAAGCTGAACCCGGCCAACGATTCTTGGGTGACCAGCCACGGAAAAGCCAGTTTGTGGACACCCCACGCCACGAACAGGATGGCGACCAAGCCGTAACCATGACCGGGATTACGGGCGTTGCGACGCCAGAATTCCGTCGCCGCGACCATCATGGCTGCGAAGATGGCCAAGGTCGCCGGCAACAAGGACATCCCCTGCGGAGCCTTGCCGTTCATCTGCCAAAGCATGACGGCCAACGCCATCCCCACGGCCACCGTCGTCCAGCGGTTCCGACGGCGACGCGACAGCGGGCCAAAGGCCACCAGCAACGTGGCGGCGGCTCCCAGATGCATCAGTTCCGGCAACAGCATGTCGGCGGGCCAGCCACCATCCCAGCCGATGGCCAGGAACAAGAAACGCAGGGAAAAAAAGGCGAAAACCAGGGCAAGCAAGGGCAAGGACTTGATGGCCCCCTTGCCCTGTCCGACATATGCCAATGCCGCCGCCAAAACCAAATTGGCCAAAAAAGCCCCGGCGATCACCGTGGGCGCGTCCGCGTCCATTCCAAACTTTTCCCCGAATGGCCAATAGCCTTGTGCGGAACTGTAACCATTTGTCCGATTGATGCAAGCTCGGCCTAACTATTGCTCTTGCACAGCAATTGCCCCAAGATACGTACAGGCGCTCGCGCTTGGGGATTGTTTTGGGGGAAGGTCCGGGTATGTCGCTGGCAACCTTAATCGGCTTTCTTGCCGGCATCATCTTGTTCATTGGCTCGATTTTTCTGGCCACGGACAATTATTTCGTCTTCCTGGACTTCCCGTCGTTCCTGATGGTTGTCGGCGGCACCTTCGCCTCGACCTTCATCTCGTACGAACCGCGCTATGTGCTTCAGGCTTTCCGCCTGATGACATCGATCTTCTTCGCCCCCAAAGTGCAACGCGGCGTCCTGCAAGGCGAGGTCGGCCGCTGCATCCGTTGGGGCTACCTGATTCAGAAGACCGGCCTGAACGCCTTGGAAGCCGA
>JAIWOG010000091.1 GCA_020217035.1 Magnetospirillum sp.
CACCACCAAGCTGAAGAAACAAGACAAGTTCCTGGGATTCGGCGTCGATCTGGTCATCGCCGGCTATACCGGCGCCGAAGTACGGCAAATCCTGACCAACCTGATCGAAACCTCGTTCCAGCGCAATTGCGTCCCGGCCGACATCTTGCGCAACATGGCCGGCACCGCGCCGGCTTACGGCATGATCGGCACCTTGATCGGCCTGATCATCATGTTGGGGAAAATGGGCGAGGATCCGGCGGCCCTGGGACCGGGCATGGCGGTGGCGCTGATCACCACCCTATACGGCGTGCTGTTTCCCCGGCTGGTGCTGTTGCCGGCGGCCAGCAAGATTCAGCAGCGCGAGGAAATCGTCCGCTTCCGCAATTACCTGGTATCCGAGGGGCTGTGCCTGCTGGCCGAACGCAAAAGCCCGCGTTTCATCCAAGATGCCATGAACAGCTTCCTTGATCCGGCGATCCATTTCGACATCGACAAGCAGATGAAGAACCGATGAGCCTGTTTCAGAAAAGATCGTCACCGGAAGTCGATTCGTCGTGGATGGAAACCTACGGCGACATGGTGACCCTGCTTTTGTGCTTTTTCATCATGCTGGCGTCCATTTCCAAGATCGACACCGTGCTGTTCGAGAAAGTGCAGTCGGGCATGACCAAGGAAATCGGCAAGCAACCGCCTCAACGCCCCATCGAAACCATGAAGCAGGAACTGACCCAGGCCGCCGCGAACGTTCAGGGCTCGGACGACGCCGTCGATGTCGGCACCGATGACAAGGGTGTGGTGCTGAACCTGGATTCCGGGGCGATGTTCGCCCCCGGCTCGGCTGACATCAAACCGGGCATGATGCCGCTGCTGAAGGAACTGGTTGGCACCTTCCAGCAACCACGCTTCGAGAATTATCGCCTGGAAATCCAAGGCCATACCGACAACACGCCGGTGAAGACCGCGCAATTCCCGTCGAATTTCGATCTGGCCGCCGCCCGCGCCCTGGCCACCATGCGGGCTTTCGTCGCCTTGGGCATGAAGGAAGACAAGATGATCGTGTCGGCTTATGGCCAATATGCGCCACGGGTTCCCAACACCCTGGAAGACGGCACCCCCCTGCCCGCCAACCAGTCCTTGAACCGACGGGTTGCGGTGCATGTCTATCCACGCTGACACCGGCCTCAGGCCAAGGTGATCTCCATGCCGTCACGGGCGACGACGGCACCTTCCCACGTCCGCCGGGCCTCGGCCTCCAAGGCCGACATGAAAGTGTCGTCGTGGTCGGGATCGTGATGGAAAATCGCCAATTGCTTCACTTGGGCGGCCCGGCACAGCCGGATGCCTTCCTGCCAGGTCGAGTGTCCCCAGCCGACGCGAGCGGGAAACTCGTCGTCGGTGTAGGTGCTGTCGTAAATCACCAAATCCGCCCCTTGGATTAGTTCCAGCACGTTGGTGTCGGGCTGTCCAGGCACGTGTTCGGTGTCGGTGACATAGCAAGCCGCCTTGCCGCCATATTCGACCCGATAGCCGGTCGCGTCGTTGGGATGGCGCAAAGGCGCGGTCTTGATCACCACGTCGTCGAAAGGATGCAGGGTTTCACTGGCACGGAAATCCACGAAGCGCATGTTGCTGCGCATGGTTTCCAAAGGAACCGGAAAGGTGGGATTGTCCATTTGACGGGCCAGGATCGCCCTGACCGCCCCTTGGGCGCCCCCCAGATGCCCCGCCATGATCTTCAGGTTGAAGGCTGGATTGAAGGCGGGAACAAAAAAGGGAAACCCGTTGATGTGGTCCCAATGGGTATGGGTCAACATCAAGGTCGCTTCGGTTATGCCGCGCTTGACCAGACTTTGCCCCAAAAAACGTAAACCTGTCCCGGCGTCGAAGATCAGGGTGTTGTCACCCAGGGTGAATTCCAGACAGGACGTGTTCCCACCATAAACGACATGCTGGGGCGAAGCGCAGGCGATGCTTCCACGCACCCCCCAAAACTTCACCGTATATGCCATTTCACGTAATCCCCGAGCACGCCGATCAGATTAATTACCAATCAATATGGTGGCGCACACCAGGAAAATCCCCCACTCGGGCGAATAATTTTACGGATTACCCCACACTATCCCCGACCTTCAGCCCCAGAACGCCACTTGCACTACCATTACTTACAGATATCTCTACCATTCCGATAGAGTTGACATACCAAAATGCTTGTCCTGGGACCACATCGGAAAAGGTTCTGGCCCCGCCAAGGCGCCAGTTCCCGATCGTCAACAGGGTTTCAGGGGTCAGCCGCTCCCCCCGCAACCCGGTGATGGCATTGCCGTAATGGTCGACATAGATGATCTCGGCCACATCACCGGGCCAATCCTGACCGATAATAAGCGGCTGCGGGGTGCCCATGCTGTCCGGCGGCTCCCCTTTCGCCAAAGCCGCCGCCACGGGCGCGAACAGGTCACGACCGTGGAAGGTGTGGCTCAGCCTTTCCGGGCGCCAGGTTATGGTCCAGGCGCACCATCGTGACGCCCGCTTGACCACGACGGCGAACAAACCGTTGTCGGGGCCAACCAAAAACCGATCGTCGGCCTTGACGATCAACGTCCCACGCCGGCTGCCCACCCCAGGGTCGACCACCCCCAACACCACCGCGTCATCAGCGGTGTAGGGCAGCAAGGCCGCCAGCAAATAAGCCGCCGCCTTGGGATCGAAGCTGGGGGCGTCCGCCATCAGATCAATGACGCCATCGACAAGTCCAGCTTTCGACAGCGCGGCCCGCATCTGTCCCACATAGGGCCCGGTGACGCCGAAATCGGTGAACAGGAACAACGGACGGGTCAATGGAGCAGCCCTTCATGAACTGGGACGACGGCGACGGCGCCACCGTCAAATCGACAATCCAGCAAAGCAAGGACATCCTGGGCGGGAACCGGGCGGCTGAACAGGTAGCCCTGGGCCAAGTCACAGCCGATTTCCCTTAACCGCGCCAATTGCTCCGCGGTTTCCACCCCCTCGGCGATGACCTTCAAGCCCAAACCGGCGGCCATGGCGACGATGGTGTCAACCAGCACCTTGCGTTCTTGTCGCTCCAGCATGCCGACCATGAACGAGCGGTCGATCTTCAATGTGTGGAAAGGATAGCGCTCCAGATAGCTCAGCGACGAGTAGCCGGTCCCGAAATCGTCGATGGCCAGATGGATGCCCATGGCGTGCAGACGATGCAGCAATCCGTCGATGTCGCCACGCTCCCTCAACAACAAGCCTTCGGTGATCTCCATTTCCAGGTTGGCGGCGGGAAAACCGGTCTGTCGCAAGATGTCGGCCACGTCTTCGACGAAATCGGCTTCCTGAAACTGCCGGGGCGAGACGTTGACGCACAGCATCAGGTCGGGGTTTCCGGCGTCCATCCAGGTCCGCGCCGCGCGGCACGCCTGCAGCAAGACATCGCGACCGATGGGAACGATCAGGCCGCTGGTTTCCGCCTGGGGGATGAAGCGGTCGGGAGGGACATGACCCAATTCGGGATTATGCCAGCGCAGCAGGGCTTCGACGCCCGCCACCTTGCCACTGTCCACATGAACCAAGGGCTGGAAATGCAGGGTCAGCTGCTCGGTGCCGACCGCGCGGCGCAATTCGCTTTCCAGTCGCAGGCGGCTTTCCGCCTCCTCGTTCATGCGATGGGTGAAGAAGCAAAAGCGGTTACGGCCCGCTTGCTTGGATTGGTACATGGCGATGTCGGCATTGCGCAGCAGGGTCTGCGGCGTCCGTCCGTCTTCCGGATAAAGCGCGACACCGACACTGGCGGTGGTGATCAAGTCACGACGGCTGATGGAAAACGGATGCGCGAACGCCACCACCACCCGCTGCGCCGTGGCCTCCGCCAAGGCGGGCGAACAAGACGACAGCACCACCAGGAACTCGTCGCCGCCGAAACGGGCGACGAAGCCACTGTCGCCCACGGCTTCGCGAAGGCGTTCGGATGCCATGATCAACAATTCGTCGCCGTATTCATGGCCCAGGGAATCGTTGATTCCCTTGAAATCGTCCAAATCGACGAACAGCAAACCCACCTGCTCCCCCCTCTCGCGGGCGTCCTCGATGGCGGCGGCCAGACGATCCACCGCCAGGGTGCGGTTGGGCAAATCCGTCAGGCCGTCATACATGGCCTGGTGCAGGATCTTGCGTTCCTGTTCCTTGCGGACGGTGATGTCCTCGATGACCACCAGATAGTGGGTCACCACGCCGCTTTCGTCCGAGACCGGCGAAGCGAACACCCGCTGCCAGGCCTGACGCCCGTCTTCACGCGACATCGGCAACTCGCCCTGCCATTCGTCGCCGCCCTGCAGGCTGCGCCACATGTCGGCCAACAGCGACTTGCACAAGCCGGGATACAAGCCGTCGAACAGCTCGCCCACCACCTGCTCGACAGCCAAGCCGGTGATGGCCTGGTGCGCCGGGTTAACATAGGTCACCACGCCGGACACGGTGACCACCGCCACCGCCACCGGGCTTTGCTCGACCGCCTGCGACAACAGGCGCAGGCTGGATTCAGCCTTTTTCTGTTCGGTCATGTCGCGGATGCAGGTGACACGGACGGGCAAGTCCCCCAAGTGGCTCTCCTTGGAATGGATCTCCATGGGAAAAACCGATCCGTCCTTGCGCACCCCCCGAACCTCGTAAGGTTTTTGGTGTTGGGTGCGGACCATTTCCTTGGATCTGGGCACGTCGTCGGCATGGATGACGTCCCACGCCATCACCGTGTCGAAATCGCCGCGCCGATAGCCGAACAAATCCTCGAAAGCGCGGTTGCAATCCAGAATCTTGCCTTGGAAATGGATGCAGATGGCTTCGTTGGTCACGTCGGACAGACGTCGGAAACGATCCTCGCTGTGTTCCAGCGTCTGACGCATGCGCTGGTTTTCGCTGATGTCGCGCAACACGCCACGAATGCCGGCAAAAGCCCCGGAAGTATCATAGATGGCGCAGCCATAGGCGACCACCCAAAGGTCGCCGCCATCCTTGCGCCGGGCCTCGAATTCCAGGCGCACCGCCTCTCCGTCACCTGCGGAAACAAGATCAAGCACCACCCGACGATCACGCGCATGGGCATAGATGACACTCGCGTCGGTGCCGACCAGTTCATGGGATTCGTATCCCAATAAACGGGTGACGTTGGGGCTGACCCACTGAATCACCCCGTCGGGACCGACACAGATCACCGTATCGGGCAAGCGTGTCAGCAAGATATCCAGCATTTCCGGGGGAAGCCCGAAATCAGGTTCGCAGCGCGACGCGGTGGACTCTTCCGGTCCTGCCGTCATTGTGTTTCCTCCAACCCAGCGCTTGACGCCGAAAACTGTAACCGTTTCCTTATCCGTCAGGCTTGGCGGACAGCATGACCAATATGTGTCAATCTTGTCCACCTTAATCCGGGAGGTCAAAGGGTGACGGAAAGCAAGGATTGGCGGCGTGCCCGTTGCCATGACCTGTGGGCGGAACAGGGGGGAACCTGTTTTTACTGCCAGATCGCCATGGCACCGCCCCTGCTGCAACGAATCCGCCATCGCAAACGCCCGGATGCCGCCACCATCGACCACGTCATGCCGCGAAGCTTGGGCGGCGCCGCCGAATGGCACAACGAGGTCGCCAGTTGCCGGGCTTGCAACGCGGCGAAAGCCGACACGCCGCCGACGGCCGAGGACCTTGAGAATCTGCGCAAGCTCAAATCCCTGGGCCGCGCGTGACCTTTATTGGGTTGCCTTGGCCGGCAAGACGGGGTGGGCCAGGTCGCACATGATGCCGGGACCGTTGACCAGGGAAAAACCGGCCTTGACCAGTTGCACGATCAACGGCCGACGCCTTACCCCCCACACGTAACAGGCTTTGCGGGCCTGCCGCGCGGTGTTTCGGAAAACCTCGAGCTGACGGAACAAATCGGCGTCGCCGACGCGTTCCTGCTCGGACAATTCCGCAAGGTCGACCCCCACCGCGCGGGCGGCGGGAAGCGCGTCGATCAGTCCCGGCGCGGTCAGAGGCAAGCGAACCAAGACGTCGCAGCCTAAACCTTCCAATGGCGCGAACATGCGCGACAAGATGGCCTGGGGAACCGCCGGAGTGACCCCGAAAATCTCCATCTTCAACAATCGACG
The DNA here is from genome assembly GCA_020217035.1 of Magnetospirillum sp. Classification (GTDB taxonomy): domain Bacteria; phylum Pseudomonadota; class Alphaproteobacteria; order Rhodospirillales; family Magnetospirillaceae; genus Magnetospirillum. The sequence goes on from JAIWOG010000091.1 coordinate 6,126, forward strand.
TCGGGCATCGGCCGGGCATTGCTCGAACGGCATGCGGATGAAGTCGCGGGATTTCGGCGACAGCGACATCCAATGCACCGGCACCGTCAGCCCCATGCGCTGTTTGGTGTAATGCATGGCCTTCAGTTCATGGGCGGACTGGCTGGCACAAAAGCGATCCAAGGTCAGCACCTCGATGGGCAGCAATCCTTCATAGGCATGGGTGCCTTCCAGAACCGGCCCCCGGACTTTGTCGCTTCGGAGGATGCGGGCATGAAAAGCCGCGACCTCGTTGCGACCGGTGACCCAAGTGGGCGTCCACACCATGGTCAAGGTGGATTCAGCGCTGAAACCAGACGCCGAGGCGCCTTGCGGGGCGTTCTCGATGCGCAGGACCTGGCGTTCGGCGTCGGCGCCGCGCAAATGCTTGACCGCGTCGTCGAACCAGGACGCTGCCGAGGTGGCGCTTGCCGATTGCTCCTCCGCCCCATGATGCCGGGGGGGCGCATCCATCACCCGGCGTTCGGCGTCGGCACCAACAAGATGGTTGGCTTGCCTCAACACTTGGCGTGCCGCGTCGGCGCCCCGCAACGGCCTCTGTTCGGGGATGAACCAATCCGGTTCATCCAAGGGAACGGATCGATGGCCGGAAATGGCGAAGACCGAACCGGCCCTGGCTTTCGCGGGTGGCGCTTTCTCCTTGACCGCCTCGACGGCAAGTGCCGCCGCCGATTGCGCCAACGCCTTCTCGATGGCGTGACGGTCCATCAAGCCCTCGGCGGTCAGCGCCTCGTCCAATGACAGATTGGCCGCCAGTACCTGGGGACGACGGCCGTCCACCAGACTGTCGCCGAACAAATGCGCCCCCAGATCGTGGGCGATTCCGGCCACTCGCGAGCGAGCGTCCGAGCGGTCGGCGTCCGGCAAGGCCAAACAAGCTATTTCCGCGTCCAGGCGAGTGAACACGTCCTTGTTGATGTCCACATGGCGGCGAATGATGGTGTCGAAAGCGATTTCGACCAGCCCCTGCAAACGATCCCATTTCGGTCCGACGGCACGACGAAAATCCGACAACGAGAACACATGCAGACGCGGCCCGCCGCCCCCGTTCTTCAGGCTCATCATCTCGTCGGCGAAGGCTTGCTCGGTCAGGAAACCGGTTCTGCGGCTGCGCGGCATGCTGGCGCGGATCGCCGCGATACTGTTAGGCACAGCATCCGGCGCAGATTTCCCAGTCTTGTTGGCACCCAGGCCCAGCCTGCGTTTCAGGTTGAACCACAATCGACCAAAAGCCATATGGCCGCCTCCCTACCCCCAAACTCAAGTTGGTGGCAGACAGGATAAATTACAAGCCTGATCTAGTTGTCGGCATTTTCCAGAAAGTCGGCGATGCCCTCGACGGCGTCGGACAGCAGGCGGTGGTCCTTGGACCGCTCCAACACCGCCATCACCACCGCCGCCTCGGCCCCGATAAGGTCACCCGCCAGCAGGGCGGGAACGAAGCCGTCTTCGGACAGGATCGTTACCGCCTGCCGCCATTGACGATGCTTGCCGCCTTTGCCCTCGGCCTCGAAGCAATCGTTCAAGGCTTCGACAGGAGCTTCCTTACGATGGATCTTGAAGGCCAGTGAGCGCAGCAGCCGCACCTTGTCTTCGTTCATGTTGCGGGCCATGCCGGGCCTCCTGAAAGCGAGACGGCCACCCTTGCGGTGGCCGACGGCACTATTGCTCCATTGACGAAAGAAGGCAAACACCGATCCGGCATACCGCCTGTCCGTCAATGATGGATGGCGGCACATTGATGAAGACGAGCGCAAGAAGTCACTGGTCTTCGTCACCGCATACCACCGCAAAAATGAAAAACCGGGGGGCAATGGCCCCTCCGGCATTTCAGGCCCCCGACGCTCTGCCGGTAAAACCGGGTGGCCGTCTTCGGAGGTATCCCAAGGGGAGAGTTTGCCCGCATCGTCGCCCAAAACCAAGTCCCCTCGCCCCAATTGCGCCACAGCCCAGCAAATTCTGGAACATAATCGGACGTGGAAGGTGAATGGCCGGGGATAGAGTCTGACAGTCAGACTCACTGTCAGACTCGTTCACATTTGTTCCAAAAAACAAAACCCCCGGAACGCTAATCATTCCGGGGGTTTTTAGTGGTGAGCCCGCCGGGACTCGAACCCGGGACCCCATGATTAAAAGTCACGTGCTCTACCGACTGAGCTACGGGCTCTCACCTCGAAAACGGGGGCACACCATAGGGACATGATGTGCCCCGGTCAACCCTTGGAAAATACCAATCCGTGGAAATCACTTCACGTCGGCGGCGACGCGCAGACGCACCAACTTGTCAGGCGTCTCGACGATGCCGTTGCCACCGGTGCCCTTGGTGATCTTGTCGACGTTTTCCATACCCTGGATGACGTTGCCCCAGATGGTATACTTGCCATCCAGCGACGGAGCGCTGCCCAGCATGATGAAGAACTGCGAATCCGCCGAATTGGGGCTGGAGGCGCGGGCCATGCCGACCACGCCGCGAACGAAATGTTCGCCCGAGAACTCGGCCGGCAGCTTCATTCCGGAACCGCCGGTGCCGGTGCCGGTGGGGTCGCCACCCTGGGCCATGAAGCCATCGATGACGCGATGGAACGGCGTGCCGTTGTAAAAGCCCTTGCGGGTCAGTTCCTTGATACGCTCCACGTGCTTGGGCGCCAGGTCGGGGCGCATCTCGATCACCACCTGCCCCCAGGGCAGGTCCATGATCAGGGTGTTTTCAGGATCGGCGGCCAAGGCCGGGGTGGCGGCAACACCCAGCACCACCAGCAGCGTGGCGACAAGCTTCTTGATCATGGATTATTCCTCGACGTCGGCGGCAACCCGGATGGAGACGATGCAATCGGGCTCGTCCACCGAACCGTTGCGGGATGCGGACCCCTTCTTGATCTTGTCGACGAAGTCCATGCCTTCGCTCACCTGGCCCCAGATGGAATACTGGTTGTCCAGGTGGGGGGCGCGGTCGAACATGATGAAGAACTGAGAATCGGCCGAATTGGGATTGGCGGCGCGGGCCATGGAACAGGTGCCCCGCACATGCTTTTCCTTGGAGAACTCGGCGTTGAGCTTCTGGCCCGACCCTCCCATGCCGGTGCCCTGGGGACAGCCGGTCTGCGCCATGAAACCATCGATGACGCGATGGAACTTCAGGCCGTCGTAATAGCCCTGGCGCACCAATTCCTTGATGCGGGCCACATGGTTGGGGGCAAGGTCGGGACGCAATTGGATGACCACGCGACCGTCCTTGAGTTCAAGAAATAGAGTGTTTTCGCGGTCCAATCGGTCCTCCCTTGGCGAAAACATGCGCCTACAAGGTTAGGCGATGTCGAATTTCTGGTTCAGGCTAGCGCGGACGCGCGGGCTGACGAAAGAGGAAATGTCGCCGCCCAAACGGCCGATTTCCTTGACGAAGCGCGACGAGATGAACTGACAGCGTTCCGACGCCATCAGGAACAGGGTCTCGATCTGCGGCGACAGGCGGGCGTTCATGCCGGCCATCTGGAATTCGTATTCGAAATCCGACACGGCGCGCAGGCCCCGGATGATGATCCGCGCCCCGCAATCGCGGGCGAAATCCACCAGCAGATTGTCGAAGGACTTCACCTCGATGACCACGTTATGCTGACGCGCCACCTCGGCCACTTCCGCCTTGACCAGTTCCACCCTCTCGTCCAGCGAGTAAAGTGGCCCCTTGCCGGCATTGACCGCCACCGCGATGATCAGTTTGTCGACCACCTTGGCGGCACGGGTGACGATATCAAGGTGACCGTTGGTGATGGGGTCGAAAGTCCCCGGGTACAGACCGATTCGCTCACTCATTGTCCCCTCCGGACAGCGTGGTTTCGGAA
>JAIWOG010000092.1 GCA_020217035.1 Magnetospirillum sp.
TCGTCTCCCTCTTCCAGATCTTCATCCGACTCTTCGTTGGAGCCGTTGATGTCGCACAGATGGGCAGCCGAGACCACGCGCTCGTTTTCGGCGGTGCGCAGCACGATGACGCCCTGGGTCTTGCGCCCGGCGATGCGGATGTCGTCCACCGGCATGCGGATCAGCGTGCCGCCATCGGAAACCAGCATGATCTCGTCGTCATGGCCGATGGGGAACGACGCCACGACGGGGCCGTTCTTGTCGGTCAGGTCGATGTTGGCGATGCCCTGGCCGCCGCGTCCAGTGATGCGGTACTCGTAGGCCGAGGTCCGCTTGCCGTAGCCGTTCTCGGTCACCGTCAGGATCATTTCCTCGGATTCCGACATGCGTTCGGCCTCGGGGCCGGTCAGGTCGCCGCGCAGATAGGCGTCGCGGGTTTCCATGTCGAAATCCACATGGCGCAGGATGGACATGGAGATCACCTGGTCGGCGCCGTCCAGACGGATGCCGCGCACGCCGGTGGAATCGCGGCCCTTGAACACGCGGACATCGGTGACCGGGAAGCGGATGGCCTTGCCCATGCGGGTGGCCAGCAACACGTCGTCGTTTTCGGTGCAGGGCCGCACGGCGATCAGTTGTTCGTCGTCGCCCAGCTTCATGGCGATCTTGCCGTTGGACCGGATATCGACGAAATCAGACAGCATGTTGCGGCGCACGTCGCCCTTCGAGGTGGCGAACACCACGTTCAGGTCGCCCCAGGTGGTTTCGTCCTCGGGCATGGGCATGACGGTGGAGATGCTTTCCCCTTCCGACAGCGGCAGGATGTTGACCATGGCCTTGCCCTTGGCCTGTGGCGTGCCCAGCGGCAAACGATAGACCTTCAGCTTGTAGGCGATGCCGGTGCTTGAGAAGAACAATACCGGGGTGTGGGTGCTGGTGACGAACACCTGGGACAGGAAGTCCTCGTCCTTCATGCTCATGCCCGATCGGCCCTTGCCGCCGCGCTTCTGGGCGCGGTAGGTGGACAGCGGCACCCGCTTGATGTAGCCGGTGTTGGTCACCGTCACCACCATGTCCTCGCGGGCGATCAAGTCCTCGATGTCGGCCTCGAACTCGGAATCCTCGATGGTGGTGCGGCGCGGCGTGGCGAACTGGGTGCGCATGTCGATCAACTCGCCGCGCATCACGTCCAGCAGCTTCGGGCGCGACGACAGGATTTCCAGGAATTCCTTGATCTGCTCGCCGATCTCGCGCAGTTCGTCGCCGATCTTGTCGCGTTCCAGCCCGGTCAGGCGATGCAGGCGCAGATCCAGGATGGCCTTGGCTTGGACTTCCGACAATTGGTAGGTGCCGTCCTCGATGCCACGACCGGGTTCGTCGATCAGACGGATCAGCGGTTCCACGTCCAAAGCCGGCCATTTGCGGGCCATCATCTGTTCGCGGGCCACATGCGGGTCCGACGCCTCGCGGATCAGCTTGATCATCTCGTCGATGTTGGCCACCGCGATGGACAAGCCGACCAACACGTGGGCGCGGTCGCGGGCCTTGCCCAGTTCAAAGATGGTGCGCCGGGTGATCACTTCCTCGCGGAAGGTGATGAAGGCGGCGATGATGTCGCGCAGCGTCATCATCTGCGGCCGGCCGCCGTTGAGCGCCAGGCAGTTGACGCCAAACGAAGTCTGCAGCGGGGTGAACTTGTAAAGCTGGGCCAACACCACGTCGGCGATGGCGTCGCGCTTGATCTCGATGACCACCCGTACGCCGTCGCGGTCGGATTCGTCACGCAGGTCGGAAACGCCCTCGATCTTCTTGTCACGCACCAATTCGGCGATCTGTTCCAGCATGCGGGCCTTGTTGACCTGATACGGAACCTCGGTGACGACGATGGCTTCGCGGTCCTTGCGGATTTCCTCGATATGGCAGCGGCCGCGCATGATGATCGAGCCGCGCCCGGTGGTCTGCGACAGGCGGATGCCGGAACGGCCCAGGATGGTGCCGCCGGTGGGGAAATCGGGGCCGGGCACCAGTTCCATCAACTCTTCCGGGCTGATGTCCGGATTGTCGATCATGGCGCAGCAGGCGTCGATCACCTCGCCCAGATTATGCGGCGGGATGTTGGTGGCCATGCCGACGGCGATGCCACCGGCGCCGTTGACCAGCAAATTCGGGTAACGCGCCGGCAGGACCAGCGGTTCTTCGGACGAATCGTCGTAATTGGGACCGAAATCGACGGTTTCCTTGTCGATGTCCTCGATCAGGTAATGGGCGGACCGGGCCAGACGGGCCTCGGTGTAACGCATGGCCGCCGCCTTGTCGCCGTCCATGGAACCGAAATTACCCTGGCCGTTGATCAACGGCAGGCGCATGGAGAAATCCTGCGCCATGCGCACCATGGCGTCATAGATCGCCGAATCACCATGGGGGTGGTACTTACCCATGACGTCACCGACGATGCGCGCCGACTTGCGGAACGGCTTGTTGTAGTCGTAACCGCCTTCCTTCATGGCGAACAGGATACGTCGGTGAACGGGCTTCAGGCCGTCGCGCACGTCGGGCAGCGCACGGCTGACGATCACGCTCATGGCGTAATCGAGATACGAGCGCCGCATCTCCTCTTCGATGGTAACCGGGGCGACGTCGAACTGCGGTGAAGACGGAATGGCGGTCAAAGGAGGGATTCCCGAAAAAACCAGAACTTGTCGCAGGCAGGCTGCCTGCGGTGGCGCACGCTACCAGATATCGTCTGGTGCGACAACAGGGGGTGGCTTGAACCTTGCCGCGCAACCGACTATTGTCCACCGCCAAGATTCAACAGGAGAACCGGTGACATGGCTGGGTCCGTCAACAAAGTCATTCTGGTCGGCAATCTGGGCCGCGACCCCGAAGTGCGCACCGCCCAGGACGGTAGCAAGATCGTCAACCTGAACATCGCCACCTCGGAAAGCTGGAAGGACCGCAGCAGCGGCGAACGCCGCGAGAAGACCGAGTGGCACCGCGTCGTCATCTTCAACCCCAACCTGGCCGATGTGGCCGAGCGCTTCCTGAAGAAGGGCTCCAGCGTCTACATCGAAGGGGCGCTGCAGACCCGCAAGTGGACCGATCAATCGGGCCAGGAAAAGTACACCACCGAGGTGGTCATCGGCCGTTTCAAGGGCGAGTTGACCCTGCTGGGCGGCCGTGGCGAAGGCGGTGGCGGCGGTGGCGGCTATGACGATGGCGGCTATGGCGGCGGCGGCGGTGGCTATGGCGGCGGCCAGCGCTCGGGCGGCGGCGGCGGGGGTCAGCGTTCGGGTGGTGGCGGCTCGGGTGGTGGCTCGGGCTGGGAACCGCCGCCGGATCTGGATGACGACATTCCGTTCTGACGATGGAAAGGCCGGGGAAATCCCCGGCCTTATTTTTTTACCCAGGCGGTAACCCGGAACAAGGCGAGACCTGGGAACGGCAAGGAGATTACCTCGCGAAGTCTGGCATGAGGTCGCATCACCTGCTCGATATGGGCGATGGTCGTCGTGTGGTAATGGCCCGAAAAACCGGCCAAACGCCGCCCCAGGCGATACAGCCAATTTTCCGTCGGCCCCGACAGGATCATCGTCCCGCCCGGCTTCAAGGATTTGAAAAGCTGCGCCACGATGGCCGGGACGTCGTCGTTGTGTTCCAGGGAATCCAGAGCCATGACCACGTCGTAGGAGGCATCGGGGAGGCTGCCGATTTCCCGCTGACGGGCGGCAGGGATGAACGCCTGCAACGCATCGGCCAGCAAGGGATTACCCTCGACGAAGTCATAGGTGCCGGGGGCGGTCAGAAGATGATGAATTTCCCCGGTTCCAGCCCCGAAATCCAGAATCGCCCCATTGCGCCCCCAGCGCCGATAAAGCCGGGCGGCGGCGGCCAGCCGCCACCAACTGACGGCGGCGGCGGCCCAATTGGGGTGGGTGTAGGACGGGACGCAGCTTTCCTCCAGGACCTCGAACTGGCGGACGACATCGAAATGCCGGGACAACAGGGCACGCCGCTTGCGCAGCACGGACAACCAGTTCATGGGAATACCTTGGGTTCGACATTGCCGGGATAAGGGAAGGTCGCCAGGACGGTGCCGTCCTTCTCGGCCAACACTGCGTAATTCCCCGCTGTCAGCGACGGAAGCGCCGTCTTGACCTCGGCCGACCAGGACAGCACCAGGACCACCTGCCCAAGCGACAGCATATTACGATAATGCGCCATGTCGGCGCCGTCGAATGCCGTGGTGTAGGAAGCCATTTTCGGCTTTCCATTCCACTGATAGCTCGCCATGACGTGGCTGAGTCCGCTGCCCATGGGGTCCAAGATGGTGATTGCCCGGCCCTCTTGGGCCGCCACCTGATCCAGGGTCTGGCGCAGATACGTCTTCGCCTGGTCCAGATCGAAGCGAATATGGCGGACGGCGAGAAACGGTCCAAGGGCAACCAGGGCAACCATGACCGGCATGGCCAGCTTCGTCGCCCGTACCCCCGCCGGCACGAGATGGCCGAAGCGGTCAGAGGCCAAGGCCACCAGCAACGCCGTCAGCAGCCCAAGATGGGTATTGTAACGCCAGTAACTGGCTACCCTGTGGGCGTCCCCGGGCAGGAACACGGCAAGGTAGGTGAAATAAAGGAAAGCGTTGTAGCCGACGAAAATAAAGGCGACGCCCAACACCAAACGCTCGGCACCCTGGACAGGGCGGAAGAGCATGGAAAAAGCCCACAGCACCGACAGCACCATGACACCGAAATAGCCGCCTTTGTTGGAAGCCACGTCCAGCATTCCGACCAGAATATCGGCCCAAAGGCTTAGATTCCACTCCCTCAGCGGCTTGATCACCAATTCTTCGCCCGCCAGGTTGGCGCCGACGAAATGACGCCACAACAACCAGACGCAGGCCACCGGTACGAAGGCCGCGGCCAGAGCGAACAGTCGCCGCAAGACGAATGTGCGGGACGACATGAGGATCAGGATGCCACCGACCCCGAACACCAGGACGTCCAAAACGAGGTTGGACGGCTTCAGCGACACCAAGGTGGCACCGCACAGACCTAGTGCTGTCCATGTGCGCCAACCACCATGGTCCAGACAGTGCCACACCAGCCACATCATGGTCAGGATCAGGGCCGAGGTGGAAACGTCGGCATAGGCGGTGAACACAAGCTTGGGCACGAAAGTGGTTCCCAAAGCCGTCACCAGCAACACCCCCGCGGCCTGCTGCCGGAAAGACGGCCGACCGTAACGGGCCAAGACGCGGGCCAGCAAATCGCCGCACAAGGCCAGATGGAACAGGTTCAGCAGGCCGGGCACCGCCTCGGAAAAGCCGATCCACCAAGACGACATCCAGCCCAACAAGGGCCAACCATAGGGATAGGCGGCGCAGCACGATTCGATGGCTGGACGCCCTTTGCCGGGCAGCGTCTGGAAGGTATCGAGATAACGGAAGGCGCTGAGCCAATGGGAAAACTCGTCCCATTCCGACCCCACGCGGCCGGAGATCAACAGGGCCAAGGGAAGGACAAGCAGCAGCGCCATCCACCCGGTGGGCAGCGATCGGCAACGGATTTCCACGACCAGCGAAAGTACGGCCATCAACACAAGCAAAACCGGTAAGGCCGACAACGAGCCGTCGCCAACCGTCGTCCCCAGGACAGTCATCAGCAACACGGCCAGTCCCCAGCCGGCGCCAAAGCTCACCAGATCGGGCAAGTCACGGCCGACCAGCAGCCGCCCAACCAGCCACAATTGGACGACGCCCGACAACGCCCCCAAAACAGGCAGCAGGTCGATCCCGACAATAGCGCTTCGCAACAAATCCAGCATGGCCATCCGTTCCCAACACGAGCGGCGGAAAAGTAACCGTCATGCCCCGCCGTGCCTAGCCTATTTCCTTCGACAAGGGGGGGCCATGAGCCAAGCCCCCCTTGTCGCCTTCGTGGAATGTCTCTACACTCCCGCCGCCGGAATGAAAGAGGAACAAAAGGCGATGAACAGCTTCATCCGCGTCCGTGGCGCCCGCGAACACAATCTGAAGAACGTGGACGTGGACATTCCGCGCGACCAGTTGGTGGTGATCACCGGCCTGTCAGGGTCGGGTAAGTCGTCTTTGGCCTTCGACACCATCTATGCCGAAGGCCAGCGCCGCTATGTGGAATCGCTGTCGGCCTATGCCCGGCAGTTCCTGGAGCTGATGCAAAAGCCCGATGTGGAAAATATCGAGGGCCTGTCGCCGGCCATTTCCATCGAACAGAAGACCACCTCGAAGAACCCGCGTTCCACCGTTGGCACGGTGACGGAAATCTACGACTACATGCGCCTGCTGTGGGCGCGGGTCGGTGTACCGCACTCGCCGGCCACCGGCCTGCCCATCGAAAGCCAGACGGTCAGCCAGATGGTGGACCGCATGATGGAAATGCCGGAAGGCACCCGCCTTTATCTGCTGGCCCCCTTCGTGCGCGGCCGCAAGGGTGAATACAAAAAGGAACTGCTGGACCTGCAGAAAAAGGGTTTCCAGCGCGTCAAGGTGGACGGCACCATCCACGAGATCGACGCCGTGCCGACACTCGACAAGAAGAAGAAGCACGACATCGAAGTGGTGGTCGATCGTCTGGTGATCAAGCCGGGCCTGGGCAACCGTCTGGCCGATTCCATCGAGACGGCGTTGTCCATGGCCGACGGATTATGCATCGCCGAAAACGCCGATACCGGCGAACGCACCACCTTTTCCGCCAAGTTCGCCTGTCCGGTGTCGGGCTTCACCATCGAGGAAATCGAGCCAAGGCTGTTTTCCTTCAACAACCCGTTCGGTGCCTGCCCGGCCTGCGACGGTTTGGGGGTGAAGTTGTTCTTCGACCCCGCCCTGGTCATCCCCGACGAAGACTTGACGCTCCGCGAAGGCGCTGTCGCGCCCTGGGCCAACTCGACCTCGCAATACTACCACCAGGCGCTGGAAAGCCTGGGCCGCCATTACGGCTTCGACCTGCACACGCCGTGGCGCCGTCTGCCGCTGCAGGCGCGGGAGGTCATCCTCTACGGCTCGGGCAAGGACCCGGTGCCGATGCATTTCGAGGACGGCTTTCGCTCCTACAGCACCAACAAGCCGTTCGAAGGCGTCATCAACAACATGGACCGCCGCTACAAGGAAACCGATTCGTCCTGGGTGCGCGAGGAATTGTCGCGCTTCCAGGCGACGTCGTGCTGCGAGGCGTGCAACGGGGCGCGGCTGAAACCGGAAGCGCTGGCGGTGAAGATCCGGGGCCAGCACATCTCGCAGGTCACCGAATTGTCCATCGCCAAGGCCCAGCACTGGTTCGGCGAGTTGGAACAGCATCTGCGCCCCAAGGACAGAGAAATCGCGCGGCGTATCCTGCGCGAGATCAACGACCGCCTGGGCTTCCTGATGGATGTCGGGCTGGAATATCTGACCATGGCCCGCGGCTCGGGGACGCTGTCGGGCGGCGAATCCCAACGCATCCGTCTGGCCAGCCAGATCGGGTCGGGGCTGACCGGGGTGCTGTACGTGCTGGACGAACCCAGCATCGGCCTGCACCAGCGCGACAACGACCGGCTGCTGGCGACGCTACGCCGGCTGCGCGACATCGGTAACACGGTGATCGTCGTCGAACATGACGAGGACGCCATCCGCACCGCCGATTACCTGATCGACATGGGGCCGGGCGCCGGCATCCATGGCGGCGAGATCGTGGCGCAAGGCAGCCCGGCCGAGGTGATGAACAATCCGGCCAGCCAGACCGGCCAATACCTGACCGGCAAGAAATCCATCGCGGTGCCGGCCGAGCGCCGCCCCGGCAACGGCCAGGCGCTGCGGGTGGTGGGCGCCAGCGGCAACAATTTGCAGAACGTCGAAATCGACATCCCCTTGGGCACCTTCACTTGCGTCACCGGCGTGTCGGGCGGCGGCAAGTCGACCCTGGTCATCGAAACGCTTTACAAGGCTTTGGCGCGGCGGCTGATGAACGCCAAGGAACACCCCGCCCCCTTCGACCGCATCGACGGCGTCGAGCATCTGGACAAGATCATCGACATCGACCAGTCGCCCATCGGGCGGACGCCCAGGTCCAACCCCGCCACCTATACCGGCGCCTTCACCCCCATCCGCGACTGGTTCTGTGAATTGCCGGAGGCCAAGGCGCGGGGCTACAAGCCCGGCCGCTTCAGCTTCAACGTCAAGGGCGGCCGCTGCGAGGCTTGCCAGGGCGACGGCGTCATCAAGATCGAGATGCATTTCCTGCCCGACGTCTATGTGCAATGCGACGTCTGCAAGGGCAAGCGCTACAACCGCGAGACCCTGGAAATCACCTTCAAGGGCAAAAGCATCGCCGATGTGCTGGACATGACCATCGAGGAAGCCGCCGACTTCTTCAAGGCGGTGCCTTCCATCCGCGACAAGATGCTGACCCTGCAACGGGTGGGGCTGGACTACATCCATCTGGGACAGCAGGCCACCACGCTGTCGGGCGGCGAGGCGCAGCGCGTCAAGCTGGCCAAGGAATTGTCGCGCCGCGCCACCGGCCGCACCCTCTACATCCTGGACGAACCCACCACCGGCCTGCATTTCGAGGACGTGCGCAAGCTTTTGGAAGTGCTGCACACCCTGGTCGAGGGCGGCAATACCGTGCTGGTGATCGAACACAATTTGGAAGTCATCAAGACCGCCGACTGGATCATCGACATGGGCCCCGAAGGCGGCGACGGCGGCGGCCGGGTGGTGGTGGCCGGAACCCCGGAAAAGGTGGCGGCCAGCAAGGCCAGCCACACCGGCCAGTACCTGAAGCCCTATTTGTCCAAAAGATAGGCGGCGAGCAGCGGCACCAGTTCCGCCGTCAACGGCAAATCGGGCCGGGAATAGGTCGCCAGATTGGCGGCCCGTTCCGAAGGGGCGTCCTTGAGCACATGATTCATGCCGTCGATGATCGCCAAGCTGTTGCCGGGACGGGCCTGAACCAGGCGCTGCGCGTCTTCGGCCCCGACCTGGAAGTCGGCGTTCCCTTGGACGACCAAGGCGTCCAGGGGAGCCCGCGCCAATTCAGCCGCCGGGTCCAGGGACAGCCAGGACATCAGATAAGGTTGCACGGACGGCCGAAACAACGTCAGCAATTCCGCCGGAACCTTGGCCACACCTCGCCCCGCTTCCAGTTCGTTGAGAATTCGTCCGGCTTGTGCCTGCCAAGACGACGAAACCCCAGCCTCGGCCAATTGTCGGCGGATGACTCGTCCGGCGGCATGGCCGGCACCGGCCAGCAGCACCAGCCGATCAAGGGAATGTCGCCGACTCGCCAAGGTGGCGACCAGGGCTCCCTCGCTGTGGCCAACCAAACCCGATCGGCAGAATCCCCTCTGCCGCTGCAAAACCTCAAGCCAGGCCACGGCATCGTCCACATAGGTTTGGAAGCGCAACCCTTCCTCGGTCACCCCGGCCACAGCGCTGGCGCCGATGCCCCGCTTGTCCACCCGCAACACGGCGATACCATGACAGGCCAAGCCATGGGCCAGCAGGCGCAACGAATTGTTGGTCATGCCGGGGAGGTTGCCGTCGCGATCCACCGGCCCTGAGCCGGCCAGCAACAAGACCGCCATTCCCGCTGGCCCCCCTTTCGGAAGCGTCAGGGTTCCGTGCAAGGCGCAATTCAGCCGTTCCAGAGTCAGCGGGAGTTCCGTCAGCGTAGCGTGATCGTGCTGCAACGCATCGCCTTTCACCATCCATAGGGGTATTGCCGATCAAGAATCACTATCGATGCACATTGCCTGCAAGAATTAAAAGCTCGCAGCCCCCCAGAAATTATCACCCGAAACCGTCATCGAACTGAAAAATTGTTGCATCGCACGGTGCATATCGGTACAAAGTTTCATCGGCCGACGCCGATCAGAAACAATATTACTTGATTCCTCCTGTTAATTTGGGGTTGAAAGGGGACGTCATGTTGGGACCGGCGGAGTTGCGCGAACTGGACGAAGCCCTGGCTGAAGACCGGGCCGAGGGTATTCGTGCCGAAAAGACCAC
>JAIWOG010000093.1 GCA_020217035.1 Magnetospirillum sp.
CCCTTACCTGACCCCGCATTTCGCCATGGGCATGGCCATGACCCGCGCCGCCGCCCATTCGGCCGCCAGCCACGTGCGCTTCGCCCCCTTCGGTTTCAAGCGCTAAGTTAAGCCTTTGGCCAAGACTTGACCAAATGATCCAGGAACAGCCGTACCGCCGGCACCAGGCCACGCCGGGACGGGAACACGGCGTGGATCACCCCGCGGGGGATGGTCCAATCGGGCAACAGCCGTTCCAGCCGACCGGTGGCGATATCGTCTTCCACCAACATGGCAGGCAATTGCGCGATGCCGATGCCGGCACACACCGTTTGGCGTAAGGCCACCAGATCGTCGGTGACCAGTCTGGGTTGATGGCCGACATCGCGCAGAGCCCCATCGGGACCGATCAATTGCCAGGAATGGCGGTCACCCGCCTTGGTCATGCTGAGACTGGGCAGCGCCACCAAGTCTTCTGGTCCGGTCGGGCGGCGACCGTCCAGCAAGACCGGGCTTCCCACCAGATAGGCGTCGCCTTGTTCCAGCACCTTGACGATCAGGCCGCTGTCGTCCAGCGGCGGTTTGCGTACCCTGAACGCCAGATCCAGCCCTTCCTCGATGACGTCGACCCGGCGGTTGGTGGCGTCCACATGGATGGTGACCTTGGGATAATCGTTCAGGAAGCCGTTGATGATAGGGGCCAGCCGCACTTGCAGCAAGGTCACCGGGCAGGACAGGCGGATGGTTCCCTGGGGCTCGGCCTGGGAATGCTCGATCACTTCCTCGGCGGCCTCGGCCTCGACCACCATGGCCCGGCAATGGCGGTAATAGGCTTGTCCCATCTCGGTCAGCGAGAAGCGCCGGCTGGAGCGCTGCAACAACCGCACGCCCAAACTTTCCTCGAGCTGGGCGACCCGGCGGCTGAGCTTGGACTTGGGCAGTCCCAGGGCACGGCCAGCGGCGGAAAAGCCGCCATGTTCGACCACCTGGGTGAAGTAGTAGAGATCGTTGAGGTCGCGCATGTCAGCCATCGTTCCATATATGGAACGCAGTGTGCCGAAACAGCCGACTATTCGCAACATCGTTGCTGGTTTAGTTTCATGGCAGACCAAATCCCTTGAACGAGGCCGCCATGAACATCCTGCACGTCGATTCCAGTTCCCTGGGCAACGCTTCCGTCTCGCGTCAATTGACTGCTGACATCGTCGCCCGCCTGCATCAGGCCCATCCGGGCGCCAAGGTGGTGCGCCGCGACCTGGCCGAAACCGACTTGCCCCATCTGGACGGCGAGTTGCTGCAGGTGGTGAAGTTCCAAAGCATCGACGACCTTAACGATCGTCAAAAAGCCGAGTTGGCGTTGTCCACCCAGTTGCTGGAGGAATTCCTGGCCGCCGACGCGGTGGTCATCGGCGCCCCCATGTACAATTTCGGCGTACCCTCGCAGTTGAAGGCGTGGATCGACCGCATCGCCCAGCCGGGCCGCACCTTCCGCTACACCGCCAATGGCCCGGAAGGCCTGGCCGGCGGCCGCAAGGTGATCATCGCTTCCAGCCGTGGCGGCAAGTATGCCGGCCTGCCCCATGAAGGTTTCATGGACCATCAGGAAGCCTTCCTGAAGGCATTCCTGGCCTTCATCGGCATCACCGACGTGCAAATCGTCCGCGCCGAAGGCGTGGCCATGGGCCCCGAAGCCGCCGCCGCCGCCCTGGACGGCGCCAAGGCGGAAATCGCCGCCCTGGCGGTTTGATATCCTTTACCGGCGGCGCCCAGACGGCGCCGCCGCCTCCTTCCACTGGCCGGGCTGCAAGTCGCCCAAAGTCCAATCCCCCACCGCCCAACGGATCAGCCGCAGGGTGGGCAGACCCACCGCCGCGCTCATCCGCCGCACCTGCCGATTCCGTCCTTCGCGCAGGGTCAGCCGCAGCCAGGCGGTGGGAATGCTGGCCCGCCAGCGGATCGGCGGATCGCGCGGCCACAGCCAGTCAGGCTCGGCCACCCATTCGGCCCTGGCCGGCAAGGTGGGGCCGTCCTTCAAGGTCACTCCCCGCCGCAACGAGTCGAGCGCCTGTTCGCTGGGCGTACCTTCGACCTGGGTGTAATAGACCTTGGGCATCTTGTTTTGCGGTTGCGCGACACGGGCGATCAAAGCGCCATCATCGCTGAGCACCAGCAAACCTTCCGAATCCCGATCCAGCCGGCCAGCCGCATAGACGCCGGGCACCGGAATGTAGTCGGCCAGGGTGGCGCGACCATGTTCGCGGTCGGTAAATTGGGTCAACACGTCATAAGGCTTGTTGAAAAGCAGCAAGCGAGGCAAAACACGTCTCTCCTTCCAAGCCGCTGGACCCAATGCCCATGGCTCAACCGAAATTATCGCGCATCGCCGGCCTGGCCGCCGTCTCGGCTTTGTTCAAGCGCCGCCCTCAAAGCGCCGAGCGCCTGTTCTTCGACGAGCGCATGAAAGCCGAGGCGGCCCCGTGGTGCAAGACCCTGGCCGAGTCCCGCAAGCCGTACCGCCAAGTGTCAGCCGATGAATTGACAAAGGTTGCCGGCACCCCACTGCACGGCGGCATCGCGGTGGTCGCCCAGCCACGCCGGGTCATGCCGTTCGAGGCGGTGAAAAGCTTCAACTGGGCCAAGGCCGGCGAGCCGCTGGTCATCCTGGACGGCATCGGCAACCCGCACAACCTGGGCGCCATCGCCCGCACCATGGCGTTCTTCGGCCTGTCCAAGCTGATCGTCTCGGATCACCCGGAACAAGCCTTGCCATCGGATGCCGCTTACCGCGTCGCCGAAGGTGGGTTGGAATATGTGGACGTCATGCTGGCAAGCAACCTGCCAAACGCCTTGGAGCGACTTAAACCACATTATCAAGTCGTCGCCACAGCCCTGGGTTCGCACCGCCCGATTAACGATATTTTTTCATTTAATAACAAACCATTGGCGCTTATTCTTGGTAACGAGGAAGAAGGCGTCCCCGCCCCTAGCCTGGCCCGTTGCGACGACATCGTCACCATCCCCGGCAGCGGTTGGGTGCAATCGCTGAACGTCGCCGCCACCGCCGCCATCCTGGTTCACCAACTGGCCGCCAGTCGCGTTTAAACAGCCATTGTCGGACCCACGGGAAAGACTTACGCTTGTTGGTTGACAACGTGATGACAGCGGGGGACGCATGCCTGACGACACCAAGACGATCGCAACCGCCAACGATGCGCCAGCCACCAACGCGCCGGCCAGCGATCCGCCCGCCCCTTCCGCGCCCCCAGAGCAGACGGCACGTCAAAAGCTGACCGCCATGCGTCACGACCCGGAAGCGGTGCGCCACAGCTTCGAAAGTGGTGAATATCCCTACAAGACCAGGATGCGCCGCGACGAATACGAACGCAAAAAGGCGCAATTGCAGACCGAGCTGCTGAAAGTGCAGTTGTGGGCGCGCGAGACCGGCCAGAAATTCGTCCTGCTGTTCGAAGGACGCGACGCCGCCGGCAAGGGCGGCACCATCAAGCGCTTCATGGAGCACCTCAATCCACGAGGTGCGCGTATCGTCGCCCTGGAAAAACCCAGCGAGATCGAACGGGGCCAGTGGTTCTTCCAGCGCTATATCCAACACCTGCCCACCGCCGGGGAAATGGTGTTCTTCGACCGCTCCTGGTACAACCGCGCCGGCGTCGAACGGGTCATGGGCTTCTGCAGCCCGGCGGAATATCTGGAATTCATGCGCCAGACCCCGGAACTGGAACGCATGATGGTCCGTTCGGGGATCCAGCTTTACAAATACTGGTTCTCGGTTACCCAGCAGGAACAACGGCACCGCTTCGATTCCCGACGCTCCGACCCGCTGAAGCAATGGAAGCTGTCGCCCATCGATGTCGCCTCGCTGGACAAATGGAACGACTACACCGAGGCGAAAGAGGCGATGTTCTTCTATACCGACACCGCCGACGCGCCGTGGACCATCGTCAAATCCGACGACAAGAAGCGGGCGCGGCTCAATTGCATGCTGCACTTCCTCAGTTCGCTGGACTATCCGGGCAAGGACATGTCCATCGTCCACGCCCCCGACCCGCTGATCGTCGGCAAGGCGTCGCATCTGGTGCACAAAGGCGAGCACATCCTGGGCGCCAGCCTGCACCCGGAAGCCCGCAAATAAAGAAAAATTCGGCGGATACTGGCCCGGCTATTGCCGGGTCAGTTTCTTGATGAAGACCCAATAGGTTCCCAAAATGGGGCTGGTCTTCAAGTGGATGCGCACCTTGTAAGCCAAACCGGCAACGGCGCAGTCGAAGACCACGTTCATGCCACTCTCGGCCACCCCGGTGTCGAAATGGCGCCTCACCAAGCTGACCCCGGCCCACGGCGCCACGTGCTGGAAGAAGGCCCGCCCCACCCGGCAGCCATGGCTGCTCGCTTCGCCCCCTGGTTCGGTGTCGATATAGTTGACGACAATCCCCGCCTTGTCCAATTCCGCCGCCCCGAAAGGCAGTTGGGAAATCTCGGCGACGGTAAGCGATGCCAGGGGATTCTCAGGATCGTCCGCCGCAAATGCGAGAACGGTCATGTTCCAAGGTCCGGCATGTGTGGTGACTGTTGGCATGACTTGTTCTTTTAGCCCTATTCCCAAGCCGGAAATTTGCCGTATTATCCCGCATCGGTCCACAGGGAAAACACGGCCCCACCCATATGGAAATCAATGAGCAAAATGGAAGATTGGTGATTGAACTGCCGGCTGTGCTTGATTTGCCGGCCGCCGCCGAGCTTCGCGACTTGCTGATCGACGCCGCCGCCCGCGATACTTCCCTAGATGTTGTGCTTAACTTTACGAATTTAGAGAGATTATCAACCGCGGGAATACAGGTCGTCCTGGCCGGCATCGCCGCCCTGAGGTCCGCGGCTCGCCGCCTGGTTGCGGAAAATGTCAATGACACCACCATTTCCTCTTTCCGCGCACTTGGTCTTTCTGCCCAGCTTACCCATCTGCTCGATACCTGACCCGAGGATAACCCATGGCAAAATGCGTCCTGGCCGTCGATGATTCCAAGACCATGCGTGACATGGTCTCGTTCACCTTGCGCGGGGCCGGATACACGGTTCTGGAGGCCGAACACGGCGTGGCGGCACTCAAAGTGCTGCAAGGCCAAAAGGTCGACGTGATCATCACCGACGTGAACATGCCCGAAATGGATGGCATCACCCTGGTTCGCAAGGTCCGTGGGCTGCCCAGCCACGCTGGGACGCCGGTGTTGATCCTGACCACCGAAAGCGACCAAAGCAAAAAGGATGAAGGCCGCGCCGCCGGCGCCACCGGCTGGATCGTCAAGCCGTTCAGTCCTGACAAGCTGCTGCAGATTGTTGCCAAGGTCTGCCCGTAACCTGGTTGAGGTCTGCGTGAGGGAGCGAGGGTGATATGACCGACGACCAAGGCTATGACCTGTCTCAGTTCAAGGCGACCTATTTCGAGGAATGCGCCGAACTGCTGGCCACGGCCGAGGAAACCATCGCCCGGTTGCAAGAAGGCCAAGGAACCGACGAAGACCTGAACGCGGTTTTCCGCTGCGTCCATTCCATCAAGGGCGGCGCCGGCGCCTTCGCCTTCGACGACCTGGTGCACTTCGCCCACGTCTTCGAAACCGCGCTCGACCATCTGCGCTCGGGCCGGGCGGAACTGACACCTCATGTCGCCGACTTGATGGTCCGCGGCAACGACATCCTGGGGGATTTCGTCCGCGCCGCTCAGGCGGAAACCGCCCTGCCCGCCGACCACGGGGCCGACATCCTGGCCCAGTTGTCGGCTTTGACCGGCGCCAAGCCGACCATGGCTGCACCCGCCCCAACCGCGTCCGCGATGGCGACGACGCCCACGCCGCCGGCGTTTTCCACCTTCCGCATCCGATTCGTTCCCAGCCCGGACATGCTGCGTACCGGCAATGACCCGCTGCTGATGCTCCGCGAACTGGCGGGACTGGGGGAACTGGAGGTGGTCGTCGATACCGGCAAGCTTCCGTCCTTGACCGAGATGGACGCCTTGGCGTCCTATCTGTCTTGGACCTGCACCCTGACCACCGGCAAGGGCCGCGCCGCCATCGACGAGGTTTTCGAATTCGTGGCCGGCGACACCGCCCAGATCGACATCGAAGAATTGAACGACCTTCCCGGTGACGAGGAAGGCGACGGCTGGGGGTTGTTCGCCCCCCTGCCCTCGGCCAACGCGTCCCAGGACGAGGAAGGCGATGGCTGGGGCCTGTTCGGCGATGCCCCCGGAAACAATGCTGCCGCGGCGTCGTCCGTGACCACGCCCGTGGCCAAAGCCCATGCGGTCAGCACGCAACAGGCGTCGCCGTCGCAAGGCGGCGCCGTCCACACCGCTTCCATCCGCGTCGACCTGGACAAGATCGACCGCCTGGTCAACATGGTGGGCGAACTGGTGATCACCCAGGCCATGCTGGGCCAACAGGCCAGCGGCTTCACGGTGGAATCCCATCCCGAACTGATCCAGGGCCTGCAAGAACTGTCCCACCACACACGGGAATTGCAGGAAAGCGTCATGGCGATCCGGGCCCAACCGGTCAAGGCCCTGTTCTCGAAGGCGCCAAGGCTGGTCCGCGACCTGTCGAGCAAGCTGAACAAGCAGGCGCGGCTGGTGATGAGCGGCGAGAACACCGAGGTGGACAAGACCGTCATCGAACAATTGTCCGATCCGCTGACCCATCTTATCCGCAACGCCTTGGACCACGGCCTGGAAACGCCCGAAGAACGCATGGCGGTGGGCAAGCCGGCCGAAGGCACCATCCATCTGGCCGCCGAACACCGATCCGGGCGCATCTTCATCGAGATCCAGGATGACGGGCGCGGCATCGACCGCCAGCGCGTCCTGGCCAAGGCCATGGAAAAGGGGCTGGTCGAGCCCGGTCAGCAACTGACCGACGAACAGATCGACATGCTGATCTTCGCCCCAGGCTTCTCCACCGCCTCGGAAGTCTCGGACGTTTCGGGCCGAGGCGTCGGCATGGACGTGGTGCGCAAGAACATCCAGGATGTCGGCGGCCGCGTGGTGGTGCAATCGACGCCTGGTGCCGGATCGCGATTCATCCTGTCCCTGCCGCTGACCTTGGCGGTGATGGACGGCATGCTGATTCAAGTTGGCGGCCAGCGCTATGTCCTGCCGCTGACCAACATCGTCGAATCGCTGCGCCCGTCGCCCCAGCAGGCCCGCTCGCTGGTGGACGTCGGCAACGTGCTGACCATCCGCGGCGAATACATCAACCTGCTGGCCCTTCACGCCATCTTCGGCATTCCCGGCGCCATCACCGACCCCACCAAGGGGCTGGTGGTGATCGTCGAGACCGAAGGCGGCGAGCGCGTCGGCCTGCTGGTGGACGAATTGCTGGGACAGCAGCAAGTGGTGATCAAATCCTTGGATTCCAACTTCCGGCCGATCCACGGCATTTCCGCCGCCACCATCCTGGGCGATGGCAGGGTGGCGCTGATCCTGGACGTCAGCGCCCTGCGACAAATGGGGGCGGTGGCCAACGCTGCCCAGTAATGCTGGCGATTGGCTTGGTCCTGGGACCGAACCGATTTATCTTTGACCGCATAACCTCAAGGGATGGATCATGCAGAACGCCGCCCCCCCCGCCGAAACCCAGACTGGCAGCAGCCGCCAGTTCATCTCGTTCACCATCGGTGACGAGGAATACGGCGTCGACATCATGGCGATCCGCGAGATCAAGGGGTGGACCGCCACCACCGAATTGCCCAACACCCCCGAATACATGCGGGGCGTGATCAACCTGCGCGGCGCAATCGTCCCCATCTTCGACCTGCGGGCTCGCTTTTCCGGCGGCCGAACCCAGGCTTCGCCCCGCCACGTGATCATCGTGGTGTCGGTCCATGACCGGGTCATCGGCATCCTGGTGGACGCCGTCGCCGACATCATCACCATCACTACTGCCGACATCCAGCCGGTGCCGGAATTGGACCACCACGTTCATTCAGGGTTCCTGACCGGTCTGGTCACCGTCGACGGGCGCATGGTCGCCCTGCTTGACCTGCACCAGCTTTTCGACAGCGAACTCATCGCCGACGCCACCGCCGCCGCGTGATTTATAGGGGGATTTCATCATGTCGACCAAGTCTTCCGGCCTGACCGTCAAGGGCCGCATCTACGGCGGCTTCTTGCTGATTTTAGCTTTCCTGGCCGCTGTCGCCGGGGTCAGCTTCTTCGGCTTTTCCTCGGCGGAAAAGGGCACAAACGACCTGGCTTTCGTCTCGAGCGCCACGTTGCGCGTCTCGCAGATCGAGCGCGAGGTGGTGGGCCTGCGCCGCAACGCCTTCATCTATGCCCAAAAGGGCGACAAGAAGGCGCTGGACCGCATCCGCGAAGTGGAACCGCAACTGCGCAAGAACCTGAAGGACGCCATCGCGGTGACCGTCAGCGCCGAACGCAAGGCCAATCTGGAACGCATGCTTCAGTTGTTCGAGCAATACATGAACAACCTGAACCGCGCCGTCGAGCAGAAAAACCGCCGTGACGAGGTTTACACCACCCGCCTGGTCCCCATAGCCAACGAGCTGACCAAGACCTTGTCTAGCTTGCTGGACGCCACCTTGGCGACCCGTGACCTGGAAACCGCAGGGCTTGCCGGCAAGGCCCAGGAACAGATGCTGCTGATGCGCATCCAGGCTCTGCGCTTCGTCGACAACCCGAACCAAGCGGTGATCGACACCTACAAGGACCAGTACGCCGTCGCCTCGCGCTTCATCAAGACTCTGTCCGACAACGAACAGGACGCCGAACACCGCAAGTCCATCGACTTCGTCCGTGACAATCTGCCCAATTACGACCGGCTGTTCCTGGAAATGGCCCAGTACACCATGCAGGTCGACACCTTGGTGAACAAGGAAAACGCTGCCCTAGCCACCGAATTCGCCGAGTTGGCCGCCAAGACCAAGGCGTCGCAATTGGAATATCTGGCGGAATTGGAGAAGCAGACCCTGGCCACCGTCAGCACCCAGAAGCTGATCGGCACAGTGGCCTCTATCGTCGCCATCGGCCTGGGCCTGTTGTTCGCCTGGCTGATCGCCCGCTCGATCATCAGCCCGATCAACGCCATGACCCTTTCCATGGGTGAACTGGCCGGCGGCAAGCTGGACGTCACCGTCCCCGCCCTGGATCGCACCGACGAAATCGGCGACATGGCCCAGGCGGTCCAGGTGTTCAAACAGAACGCCGTCGACAAGAAGCGCATGGAAGAAGAACAGCGCACCCGCGAGGAAGCCGAGCGTCAAGCCGAAGCCGCCCAACGGGCGCGTGAGGCCGCCATCGTCGCCGAAGTGGCCGAGGTCGCCAAGGCCGCGTCGGAAGGCGACCTGGATCGCCGTATCGACCTGGCCGGCAAGGACGGCTTCCTGCTGAACCTGTGCGAGGGCGTCAACAATCTGGTCAAGCTGACCGGCATCGCGCTCAACGACGTGGCCAGCGTGTTGTCGTCGGTGGCGCGCGGCGACCTGACCCAGCGCATCACCAACAACTACGCCGGCGTCTTCGGCCAGTTGAAGTCCGACGTCAATCAGACCGCCGACAAGCTGTTCGAGATCGTCACCAACATCAACTCGGCTGCCGGTCAGATCGGCTCGGCCGCCTCCGAGGTGTCGGCCGGCGCCCAGGACCTGTCGGAACGCTCGGAGCAACAGGCCAGCGCCCTGGAGGAAACCGCCGCTTCCATGGAGGAACTGGCCGCCACCGTGCGCCAGAACGCCGCCAACGCCCAGCAGGCCAACCAGCTGGCGGCCGGCGCCCGCGAAGTGGCCGCCGGCGGTGGCCAGGTGGTGTCCGACGCTATCGGTGCCATGGGCCGCATCGAAAGCAGCTCGCAGAAGATCGAGGACATCGTCGGCATGATCGACGAAATCGCCTTCCAGACCAATCTGCTGGCCCTGAACGCGGCGGTGGAAGCGGCCCGCGCCGGCGACGCCGGCAAGGGCTTCGCCGTGGTCGCCCAGGAAGTGCGCAACCTGGCCCAGC
>JAIWOG010000094.1 GCA_020217035.1 Magnetospirillum sp.
GTTCGGCCCAAGCGTCCAAGGAAATCAAGGGCCTGATCGCCGAAAGCTCGACCCAGGTGCGGTCGGGGGCCGAACTGGTCAAGGGTGCCGGCAAGACGCTGGAAGACATCCTGGGCAGCGTGAAGAGGGTCGCCGACATCGTCGCCGAGATCGCCGCCGCTTCGTCCGAGCAGGCCAGCGGCATCGACCAGGTCAATTCCGCCGTCAGCCAGATGGACGAAATGACCCAGCAGAACGCGGCTTTGGTCGAGGAATCGGCCGCGGCCGCCCACGCCCTGGAAGACCAATCCCGTGAACTGAACCGCCTGATGGGCTTCTTCCATACTGGCGACACGGCTGCCGCCGAAATCCCCGCCGCCCGTCCGCAAGCCAAGCCCGCCGGCAAGCCGCTGGCCAAGCCGGCGCCGGTCAAGCTGTCGGTCAAGGCCAAGACAGCCGCGCCGCAGCGTTCGCACCTGTCGAAGCTGCACGCCAAGTCGGAAAGCCCGGCCCCGTCGGCGAGCCCGGCCAAGGATGAAGACTGGGCCGAGTTTTAGATACATTATGAAACCCCGTCGCGATGGTCGCGGCGGGGTTGATTCCCGGGGGGGAATTTGTTGCTGAACCGGCAAGAAACCAACAATGGTCACCGTCGCGAGCGGGAATTCGAACTAGGCGACGAAGAGTTCCGCTTCCTGGCTTCGTTCATGTCGCGCGAAACCGGCATCGTGCTTTCCGATCACAAGCGCGACATGGTCTGCGGCCGCCTGGTCAAGCGCCTGCGCGCCTTGGGAATGCATGATTTCAGCGATTACTGCGACATGCTGCGCGGCCCGCAAGGTGCGTCAGAGGTCGAGAACCTGGTGAACGCCATCACCACCAACATCACCAACTTTTTCCGCGAACCCCACCATTTCGACCATTTGCATGACCAGGTCCTGGCGCCACGCCTGCTGGAACGCCCCCGCCGCCCACGTATCCGCATTTGGTCGGCTGGCTGTTCCAGCGGCGAGGAACCCTATTCCATCGCCATGACCATGGTGGACGCGTTGAAGGGCTGCGACGGCTGGGATTCCTTGGTCCTGGCCACCGACATCGACACCAATATGTTGCGCCGGGCCGAACAGGGGCTTTACCCCCTGAAGGCGGTGGACCATGTGCCCGAAAGCTATCGCAAGCGTTTCCTGCGTCGGACCAGCGAAGCCGACAAAGTGCAAGTTTCCGACGACGTGCGGCGACTGGTCCGTTTCCGCCGCTTGAACCTGCACGAAACCTGGCCGATGAAGGGACAGTTCGACGCCATCTTCTGCCGCAACGTCGCCATCTATTTCGACAAGCCGACACAACGCCACTTGTTCAACCGCTACGCCGACCGCCTGTTGATGGGGGGCATCCTGTATTTGGGCCACGCCGAGAGCCTGATCGGGGTGTCGGACCGTTTCGAGGTGGTGGGCAAGACCAGCTACAGGCGGATCCGATGAACGGCGAGACCTGGGGTGCCGCGGCCGACGAAGCAGAAAGACGGCGCTGGTTCGACCCCACGTTCAAGATCATGGCGGTGAAGGTACTGCCCGGCGAACATTATGTCTCGACCGCCGGACAAGAGATGATCGTCACCGTCCTGGGCTCGTGCGTCGCCGCCTGCGTCTGGGACACCCGCCTGCGCATCGGCGGCATGAACCATTTCATGCTGCCCGATTCGGGATCCGACGTACCGGTGGACAAGGCCATGCGTTTCGGCAACTTCGCCATGGAAGAGCTGATCAACGACGTGCTGCGCCGGGGCGGCCGCCGCGACAGCCTGGAAATCAAGGTGTTCGGCGGAGGCAACGTGCTGCCCGGCATGGGGGCCGGGTCCATCCCCATCGGCGACCGCAACTGCACTTTCGTCCGCGACTATCTGAGCGCCGAAGGGTATCGTATCACCGCCGAGGATTTGGGTGGCCCCCATCCCCGGCGCATTCACTTCTTTCCCCGTCTGGGCAAGGTCATCCGTCTGTTCCTGAAGAAGGACGTGGAACGGGCCGTGCTCAACCGCGAAATCTCGTATCGTTCGCGCCTGCAGACCATCCAGGTCGAAGGCGAGGTCGAATTGTTCGATTAGGGTGCCGCCATGCCGACAAACCGCCCCGCCCGCGTGTTGATCGTCGATGATTCGGCCCTGATGCGACAGATGCTGACCGCCATCTTGTCGGCCGATCCGGACATCGAGGTGGTCGGCACCGCTCCCGACCCCTTGGTGGCCCGCGAAAAGATCAAGGCGCTTAATCCGGACGTGCTGACGCTGGACGTGGAAATGCCGCGCATGGACGGCTTGGCCTTCCTGGAAAAACTGATGACGCTGCGTCCCATGCCGGTGGTGATGGTGTCGTCACTGACCGACAAGGGGGCGGAAGTCACCATGCGGGCTTTGGAACTGGGAGCCGTGGACGTCTTTTGCAAGCCGTCCGATTCCGCCACCGGGGGCCTGCAAGCCCACGCCCAGGAACTGGTATCCAAGGTCAAGGCCGCCGCCGCGGCCCGGGTTCGCTCGCTGACCGACCGTCCGCGCGCCGCCCCCCGTCAACTGGCGGTGACCACCCTTTACCAATCCACCGACCGACTGGTGGCCATCGGTTCGTCCACCGGCGGCGTCGAAGCCTTGCGCGACATTATCCTGGCCTTGCCCCCCGACGCGCCCCCCATCGTCATCACCCAGCACATCCCGCCCAAATTCTCAGCCAGCTTCGCCGAACGGCTGAACAGCCTGGCCGCCGTACGGGTCAAGGAGGCCAGCGATGCAGAACGCATCGTCGCCGGCCATGTCTACATCGCCCCTGGCGACCGTCATCTGGCCGTCAAGCGGTCGGGGGCGCAACTGGTCACCCATTGCTATGACGGACCATTGGTCAGCGGCCATAAACCCAGCGTCAACGTGTTGTTCCAGTCGGTGGCGGAAACCTGCGGCGCCAAGGCGGTGGGGGTCATCCTGACCGGCATGGGCCGCGACGGTGCCGAAGGCTTGCTGGCCATGCGCAAGGCCGGCGCCGCCACCCTGGGTGAAGACGAATCATCCTGCGTCGTCTATGGCATGCCGAAAGTAGCGTTTGAAATCGGCGCGGTTGAAAGGCAAGTTCCGCTGTCGCGTATCGCCGACGAGATTCTGAAGCTGTGCCGCCAGGACGCGGCGAGGAAATGACATGACCGACAAGGCTTCCCTTCTTGATCTGCTGGCCCAATGGCAGGCATTTTCGCAATTGCAGCAACGGGCCTTCGAGTTCCTGGCTTCGGAAGCCATGGCGACGGGACAGGAATTCGAGGAATCCACTGCTGGCGCCACCGCCGTGCTGACGCGCATTGGCCAGTTCGCCGGCGAAAGCGAATCGGGCGAACTGCAATCCTCGACTTTCGAAATCGTCCACCGGCTGCAATCGGCCGACCGGTCACGCCAGGGGCTTGAACAGGTGGCTTCGGTGCTGACCACCCTGCGCAGCCAACACGCGGAGCTGGAATTGATCACCCGGCGGTGCGCCGAAACACCCGCAGCCGTTGACAGCCTGGAAACCTGGATCGAGGCCCTCAGTGGCAACGTCAGCTTGGCCGATTGGCGCCGGCGCCTAGTCGACGCCTTGCACGGGCGGCAAGCCCGCCCGGCCCAAGAAGCCCAAGATGACATGGAATTGTTCTGAGGGGGTCGCCCGCCCCTATTCCTCGTCGTGCCGCCCGGCCAGAACCCGCCGCAAACGTCTGACGCCCAGAATCACCGCCCCCAGGATCACCGGCAGCGCCACCAAGGCGGCGATGTCAGGGTCAACCGGCAGTCCCGCCCCCTTCATGCCCTTGGCGGCATAAAGCACCAGACCCAGCAAGTAATAGCTGATGGCCACCACGGACAGGCCCTCGACGGTTTCTTGCAGGCGCAATTGCAGATGAGCCCGGCGGTTCATGCTGCGCAGCAGGTCGCGATTCTTTTCTTCCAGGGCAATGTCGACGCGGGTGCGCAACAAATCACCGGCCCGCGCCGCCCGGCGGGCCAGCAATTGCTGGCGCTCGGCCGCTGATTCGCAAGTCTTCATGGCCGGCGCCAGGCGGCGGTCCATGAACTCGCCGATGGTCTGCAGGCCGGGAATGCGGTCCTCGCGCAATTCGGCGATGCGCTGGTTGACGATGGCGTAATAAGCCCTGGAGGCGCCCAGACGGAAATTGGTGGCGGCATCCAGGCGCTCGGCCTCGGCGGCAAGCGAAGTCAGGCGTTCCAGCAATTCGCGGTCGTTCTGGGCGATGGCGGGATCGGCCAGTTCGGTAACGATGGCGGCCAGGCCGGCATCCATGCGGGCCATTTCGGCATTGGCCTGGCGGGCCGGCGGAAAGGCCAGCAACGCCATCATGCGATAAGTCTCGATTTCCAGCAGCCGCTGCATGACGCGACCGGTCTGGCCCTTGGTCAAATCCTTGTCGCGCACCCAGATACGGCCGAAGCCATCGGCATGCAGGCGGAAATCGGTCCAGCATTCGGCGGCCGAACCCAGGATCTTAGACGCGATGAGCGGGTTGCCGTCGAACAGGGTAGCCATGTCGTCGGCACTGCGCGGGGTCTTTTCCACCGCCAGATGGGTGGCGGTCAGCACCGCACCGGGCATGCGTTCCAGCCATTCCACCGGCACCAGGGCCAGGGCCGGCTGGCTGAACGGATGATCGAAGGGCTCGAAGCGCAGGAAGGTGTAGGTGGAAAACTCGGCGTGGCGTTCCCAGCGCAGGCGCAGGGCGCCCAAATCGCGGGAAAAGTAGTTGGTGGTCTCGGCCGGGGCCTCGGCGCCGTGGATAGCCAGCAATTCCGTCAGGTAGGCGCGTTCCTCTGCCGCCCCCAAGCCGTCGTGCAGGATGGCCAGATGGCTGGCGCGAAACGGCGCGGCAATCTGTTCATAGGGCCGGGCATGCACCTCGCCGGCCAGCACCCGGCGCAGGGAATGTTCGTTCAAGGCCCAGCTTCGTGCTGGCATCGTCTCGGCCATTGCCTATATTCCTTTGAAAGACAAGTTTTCATGTACACTGGGTGATACCGGCTGCCAATACCTGAGCGAATTGCTCATGGCCTACCCGCATCCCCTACCCGCCCGCAGGAGATTCCATGCCCCACGACCACCAGGCCCAACAATTGTTCTTCACCCGCGCCGGCCTGGACCAGGACAAGGTGGTGGGAATCGTCGGCGACGCCTTGGCCGGGGCCGATGACGGCGAATTGTTCCTGGAATACCGCCAGTCGGAAAGCGTGGTCCTGGACGACCGCCAGATCAAGTCGGCCAGCTTCGACACCGCCCAAGGCTTCGGCCTGCGCTCGGTGGTGGGCGAGGCCCAAGGCTACGCCCACGGCTCGGATTTGTCGGAAGAGGCCATCCGCCGCGCTGGAGACACGGTCAAGGCGGTGCGGCGCGGTCACAACGGCACCCTGGCGGCGGCGCCGTCCGGGACCAATGCGGCGCTTTACACCAACGACAACCCGCTGGCCCTGGTGCCCTTCGAGACCAAGGTCAAGCTGCTGGAAGCCATGGATGCCTATGCGCGGGGCAAGGAACCGCGCCTTCGTCAGGTCTCGGCGTCGCTGTCGGGATCGTGGCAAGCGGTGTTCATCCAACGCGCCGACGGCAGCCACGCCGCCGACATCCGACCTTTGGTGCGACTGAACGTCTCGGTGGTGATGGGCGACGGCGACCGCATGGAGACCGGCAGCCACGGCATCGGCGGCCGTTTCGCCTATGACCGCGTCATCGACGAGGGATCGTGGCGGCAATGTGTGGACGAAGCCATCCGCCAAGCGTCCGTCAACCTGGATTCCGTCCCCGCCCCCGCCGGGGAAATGAGCGTGGTGCTGGGTCCAGGCTGGCCCGGCGTCATGCTGCACGAAGCGGTGGGCCACGGATTGGAAGGCGACTTCAACCGCAAGGGGACGTCCACCTTCTCGGGCCGTATCGGCGAGCGGGTGGCGGCCAAGGGCGTCACCGTGGTGGACGACGGCACCATCATGGACCGTCGCGGATCGCTTTCGGTGGACGACGAAGGCACGCCCACCAGCCGTACCACCCTGATCGAGGACGGCATCCTGGTCGGCTATATCCAGGACCGGTTGAACGCTCGTCTGATGGGGGTCAAGGCCACCGGCAACGGCCGTCGCCAATCCTACGCCCACGCGCCTTTGCCGCGCATGACCAACACCTTCATGGTGGCCGGCGACCACGACCCGGCGGAAATCCTGGCTTCGGTGAAAAAGGGCATCTATGCGGTCAATTTCGGCGGCGGCCAGGTGGACATCACGTCAGGGAAGTTCGTTTTCGCCGCCACCGAGGCTTACCTGATCGAGGACGGCAAGATCGGCCCCGCCGTCAAGGGCGCCACCCTGATCGGCAACGGCCCCGACGCCATGAACAAGGTGACGATGATCGGCAACGATCTGGAACTGGACCCCGGCATCGGCACCTGCGGCAAGGATGGCCAAGGCGTGCCGGTGGGCGTCGGCCAGCCGACCTTGCGCATGGACGGCATCACCGTCGGCGGCACCGCCGTCTGATTACCGCCTGGTTCCGTGCAACTGGTTGGCGCGCTTCTCGAAGGCGCCGACCATCAGCTTGACCGCCTCGTTGAACAGCGTGCCGATGACTTTCTGCAAGATCTTCGACTTGAATTCGAAATCCACGAAAAAGTCGATGGTGGTGGTGCCGTCATCGTTGGGGATGAAGGCCCAATGGTTGTTCAGGTACTGGAACGGCCCTTCGGTGTAGACCACGTCGATACGCTTGGCGGCACGATCCAAGCTGACCTTGGACGTATATCGTTCGCGGATCATCTTGAAGCCGATGACCAGATCGGCGAAGAACACGTCGCCTTCGCGTTTACGAATACGGGCGCCCACACACCACGGCAGGAATTCCGGGTACTTCTCCACATCGGCGACCAGGTCGAACAACTGGTCGACGGTATAGGGAAGCGGACGCTTTTCCGCGTGTGTCGGCATGCCGGTCCCTATTCCGCCGCGCTTTGGGCGGCGGCACGGGCTTTGCGCAATTCGTCGAAATCGCGGTCGGCATGGTGCGAAGACCGGGTCAGCGGCGTCGCCGCCACCATCAGGAAGCCCTTGCTTTTGGCCACCGCGCGATAGTCGTCGAATTCTTCCGGGGTGACGAAGCGGTCGACGGCGACGTGCTTCAACGTCGGTTGCAGATACTGGCCGATGGTGATGAAATCGACACCGGCAGAGCGCATGTCGTCCATCACCTGCAACACTTCCGCCCGTGTCTCGCCCAAACCGACCATGATGCCGGACTTGGTGAAGATGGTGGGATCGATTTCCTTGACCATCTGCAACAGACGCAGCGAATGGAAATAACGCGCCCCCGGCCGAATGGTGCCATAAAGGCGCGGCACGGTTTCCAGATTGTGGTTGAACACGTCGGGACGCGCCTTGGCGACCACAGCGATGGCGCCGTCCTTGTCGCGGAAATCAGGCGTCAGCACTTCGATGGTGCATTGGGGGCTGGTGGCGCGGATGCGCTCGATGCAGCCGACGAACTGGAAGGCGCCACCATCGGCCAAATCGTCGCGGTCCACCGAGGTGATCACCACATGACGCAGTCCCATGGAGGCCACGGATTCGGCCAGGTTTTCCGGCTCGGCGAAATCGACGCTGCCCTTGGGGTTGCCGGTTTTCACGTTGCAGAAGGCGCAGGCCCTGGTGCAGGTGTCGCCCAGGATCATGAAGGTGGCGTGCTTGTGCTTCCAGCATTCGCCGATATTGGGACAAGCCGCTTCCTCGCAAACGGTGTGCAGGTTCTTGTCGCGCATCAGCTTGCGCACTTCGGCGGCTTCAGCCGAAGTGGGAGCCTTGACCCTGATCCAGTCCGGCTTCTTGGGCGAAACCTGGTCGGGACGACGGGCTTTTTCGGGATGGCGAAGAACGGGCTTGTCGGTCATGGTTTGGGTATCGTCCACAAGGATGGCGTTGGTCAAGTAAATCTAGTGATGGGCAAGGCGGGAATGGATTTCCAGCACCTTGGGCAGAATTCGATCCAAGGCGGCGACCACGTCTGGGTCGAAATGGCTGCCGGCATCCTTGCGCAAGGTGTCGAGCGCTCGCTCGACGCTCCACGCTTCCTTGTAGGGGCGTTTCGAGGTCAGCGCGTCGAAGACGTCGGCTACCGCCACGATACGCGCTGAAAGCGGAATCTCGGCGCCTTTAAGTCCACGGGGATAGCCGCTGCCATCCCATTTCTCGTGATGGGACTCGGCGATCTCGATGCCCAGGCGGAACACCGACCGCCCCTCTTCCGCCATGCGTTCCTCGCTTAGGCGCAGCACCTCGCCGCCGATCAACGGATGACGGCACATCTCGCGCCGTTCGTCGTCATCCAGCCGCCCTGGTTTCAGCAAAACCGAATCGGCGATCCCCACCTTGCCGATGTCGTGCATGGGGGCGAAGCGATGGATGTCGCGGGCATAGGCCGCGTCGCCGGTCATCTCTTCGGCCAGCAGGGCGGAATACAGGCTCATGCGGACCAGATGGTTGCCGGTTTCTGGATCACGGCTTTCCGCCAGCTTGGCCAAACCCTCGACGGCGGCGACGATCAGGCTGTCCATCACCAAGGTGCGCGACAGCACATTGTCCACATGGGCGGCGATGGAATGCAAAAAGCGCTTCTCGTCCAAGCCATAGGCGTCGTCACGTTCCGCCGCCACCAACAACAACGCCCCCCCGTCGCGCACGCTGGACAGCGGCAACAGCAAGGCGGTGCGCAATCCCATCTGCCCTAGAAGCGCGGCCAGGCCACTCCGCTGGTCAACCATCGAGATGACTCGTGGCTGTCCGCTTTGGCAAACCTTCTGCAAGATGGGATCGGAAAGTGGCCCCAAGGACTCGGCCATGGATACACCATGGATGCGTTCGACACTGAATCGCCCCGGCTCGGGGGCCGCCACCAACAACGCCAGCACGTCCACCGGCAGGAAATGGCTGAACTCCTCGTGGATGAAGGCCAGGGTCTGGTCGGCATCCGCTCCTTGGCTGATCCGTTCCGTCAACCGGAACATGCCTTGCAGCCGGCGCGACAGATTGTTGAATGCCCGTGTCATGCCGCCAATCTCACGCGTGCGGGCCACCGGCACCTGATGTCCCAGGTCTCCGGCCGCCACCCGTCGAAACGCAGCCACGGTCATGTCCAAGGGCCGCAGCACGCCGCGTTGCAGGATGAAGGCTAAGACGATCGAGGCGGCGACAACGCCGGCCGCCATGCCGAACACCGACAGGCGGATCAGCAGCAACTTGCCTTCCATCATGTTCTGGAAGGCCACGGCCAAGCGTTCTGTGGATTCCACCAATTCATGACCGTTAGCGGCAAGATAGGCTGCCACCTTCAGGCTGTTGGGGCGCAAGGGATTGTCGCCGGCTGCTCGTTCCATGCCGTCGCGGAACCGCTGCCAGGCGGCCACCGACACATCCAGTTGCGAGGTGGATCGATGGTCCCAGTTACAGCGCAAGGGTTCGTCGCGGCCGATCAGTTCGGCCGGCAGCTCGCGGGCGTGAAAGCCGGTGATGATCTGTTCGTAAAGCGTCACCTTGTCGGCGATGTCGCGATCGAACAGGCTGAGTTCGCGGTCGATGCCGCCACCAAGGTTCAAGCCGCCGCCGGCCAGGACCTCGTTGCTTTGCCGCTGCATCTCGACCGCCAGCACCCGCATCTGACCTGCCAGGTTCAGGATCTGGTAGTCGTGCTGACGCAAATTCAGTTCGTATAGGATGAAGGCGATGGCCCCGGCGATGCCCAGGCACAACGCCAGCAAGGAGCCGAAAACCCAAACCCGGATCGAGGCCCCCCAGCCCATCTGCGCGGCATTCGCAATCATCACCCAACACCCCTTGCTGGCTTCGTCACGACGTATTCGCCGCGACGAAGCCGAAGGTAACGGCCAAGGCTAGAAATGGATAGCCCGGCCATAGGCGGACAACACCGCTTCGTGCATCATTTCCGAAAGCGTCGGGTGCGGGAAGACGGTGTGC
>JAIWOG010000095.1 GCA_020217035.1 Magnetospirillum sp.
ATCAACTCGGCCTCGGTGGTTTCCAGGGTCTTGGCGATGGTATAGCCCTGGATCATTTCCGTCACCTCGGCGCCGATCATGTGGGCGCCCAGCAATTCGCCGGTTTTCGCGTCGAACACCGTCTTGATCAGCCCTTCCGGCTCGCCCAGCGCGATGGCCTTGCCGTTGCCGATGAAGGGGAAACGGCCGACCTTGACCTGATAGCCCTTCTCGATGGCCTTCTTTTCCGAATAACCGACGCTGGCCACCTGCGGATGGCAATAGGTGCAGCCCGGAATCTTGGAATTTTCCAAGGGATGCACGTCCTTGAGGCCGGCGATCTTTTCCACGCAGATCACGCCTTCATGGCTGGCCTTGTGCGCCAGCCACGGCGGCGCCGTCAGATCGCCGATGGCGTAAACGCCGGGCTCGTCGGTCTCGCACCACTTGTTGGTGACCACATGGCCCTTCTCGACCTTGATCTTGGTGCCTTCCAGGCCGATGTTTTCGATATTGGCGACGACGCCGACGGCGGAAATCACCCGGTCAACGACGATTTCCTCGACCTTGCCATTGGTTTCCACCTGAACGGCGACATTGGTCGCCGATTTCTTCAGGCCCTTGACGGTGGCGCTGGTCAGGATGCGCATGCCCTGCTTTTCGAACTGCTTCTTGGCCAGGGCGCTGATTTCCTCGTCTTCCACCGGCATGACGCGGTCCATCATCTCGACGACGGTGACCTGGGCGCCCAGGGCGTTGAAGAAGCTGGCGAACTCGATGCCGATGGCGCCCGAGCCGATGACCAGCAAGGATTTCGGCATTGAATCGGGGACCAGGGCTTCCTTGTAGGTCCAGACGAACTTGCCGTCGGGTTCCAGACCGGGAACCACGCGGGCGCGGCCGCCGGTGGCCAGGATGATATGCTTGGCGGAGAGCGTGGTGGTGTCCTTGCCTTCCACCGTAACCTTCCCCTTGCCGGCCAGCTTGCCATGACCGTCGAACACAGTGACCTTGTTCTTCTTCAACAGACCCTTGACGCCCGCCGACAACTGGGCCGACACGCCCCGCGAGCGCTTGACGATGGCGGCCAGGTCGAAGCTGGCACCCGGCGCCGACAGGCCATAGGACGCGGCATGCTGCATGGTGCGGAAAATGTCGGCCGAGCGCAGCAGCGCCTTGGTGGGGATGCAGCCCCAGTTCAGACAGATGCCGCCCAGATGCTCGCGTTCCACCAGGCCGGTCTTCATGCCCAATTGGGCCGCGCGGATGGCGGCCACGTAACCGCCGGGACCGCCGCCGATGACCACCACGTCGAAAGTGTTGTCGGACATATGTTGTCTCCACCCAAATCAGTTACAGAGCCCGGTCTTAGTCGCGGGCGGCGGGAAAAAACGACGCCAGACGGCCGTCGACGTCCAAATCGTGCAGATCGGCCAGACGCCACAGATAGATGCCCATGACGTCGCGGAAGGCGCCCAGCAATTGATAGAAGCGATAGCCGGGCATGGCGTGGCGTCGTCCGGCCTTGCGGTCCCAGTCCTCGGCGGCGTCCAGGTAACGGCGACAGGCGGCCCGCATGGCCAGCAGGGTTTCGTCGCTGACGCAATCCTCGCCGATCAGATGCCGGGTGTCGCCGATCAGCCGGCGCAGGTCGCTGACGGCGCGATAGCACTTTTCCTGTTCTTCCGGCAGCAGCAAATGTTCGCCGAACAGGGGCGAACCGCCGATCATGTCGATCAGTCCGGCCACCGCCTGGGATTCCGCCGCCGCCGGCGTGCAGGTCGCTCTTTCGAATCCGGCCAAGGGCCGGTCCAGTTCACGCACACGGATGCGCATCGTTTCCCCCCTTGCCGATCCTTGGGCGCCAAGCCTGGTCCATGTCGAAATCCAGGTCGTGATCGGCCACGTAACGCCACAGGAACCGATCGAAATCATTGTCGAATTCTTCGGCGATGAAGCGTTCCAAAGCCTGGGCTTTGTTGCGGTACACCCCCATCAGGTCGAAACGGCAGCGTGCCGATCCTTTGTCCACGCTAATACGCGACCCGTCGCTTTGGCCCGCCAGCATGGTGGCGAGTTGCCAATTTCCCTCTTCATCCACCCCCAGATGCTCGCCCAGGGACAATTCGTCCATCAGCACATCCAGGACGGAAAAGGAGGTCAAGGCCATCAGGAAGGCCGAACCAGCTGGCAGAGAGGCGAAATCCATCTCTTCCGGCGCCCCTCGCGTCCTGGTGACGAAGAACCGGGTCAAAGGATCACGGGCCGACAAAACCATCTTGTCGTCCTCGGCCAGGAAGTGCCGCAATTGCTGATCCCAGTTCAGGCACGCCCCGAACAAGGCCGAGGCGGCGGCGGTGAACCGCCCCTCGCGCAACGCGTCCTTCAACGCCTCGAATTCAAGGCGCACCATCGGCATGGCAAGGGCGATCCGTTCCCGGTTCATGACCCCGCCCACCGATCACAGCAGCATGGACAACGGGTCTTCCACCAGCTTCTTGAAGGCGGCCAGGAATTCCGCCCCGACGGCGCCGTCGACGACGCGATGGTCAACCGACAGAGTGCAGGTCATCACGGTGGCGATGGCCAGGGCCCCGGCCTTGACCACCGGGCGCTGCTCGCCGGCACCGACCGCCAGGATACAGCCCTGCGGCGGGTTGATGATGGCGGCGAAGTCCTTGATGCCGTACATGCCGAGGTTCGAGATGGTGAAGCCGCCGCCCTGGAACTCCTCGGGCTTCAGCTTGCCGTCACGGGCCTTGCCGGCCAGTTCCTTCATCTCGTTCGAGATGGCCGCCAGGCCCTTGTGGTCGGCATGACGCACGATGGGGGTGATCAGGCCGTTGGGAGTGGCCACCGCCACCGACACGTCCACGTCGGTATAGCGCTTGATGGCGTCCTCGCCCCACGACGCATTGGCGGCCGGCACCTTCTTCAACGCCAGCGCCACGGCGCGGATGATGAAGTCGTTGACCGACAGCTTGTAGGAGTCCGAGCGGGCATTCAGCTCGCCGCGAACCTTCAACAGGGCGTCCAGTTCGCAATCGATGGACAGATAGAAATGCGGGATGGTCGACTTGGCCTCGGTCAGGCGGCGAGCGATGACCTTGCGCATGGAGGAATTGGGGATTTCCTCGAAAGCCGGTTCGAACGGATTGGCGACAGCCGGGGCCGCAGCCGCCTTGGCCACAGGCGCTGCGGCAGCAGGCGCGGCAGCGACCGGAGCAGCGGCGACACCGCCCTTGATCGCCTGTTCCACGTCGGCCTTGACCACACGGCCATAGGGGCCAGTGCCTTTGACCGCTTTCAGGTCCAGGCCAGCATTGGCGGCGATGCGCTTGGCCAGCGGGCTGGCGAAGACGCGGTCGCCGGAAGCAACGGCCGGGGCCGCGGCAGCCGGAGCGGCGGCAACCGGAGCAGCCGCGACCGCCGGAGCGGCGACAGCAGCCGCGGCAGCCGGCTTGGCGACGATGGCCGAAGCATCCTCGCCCTCTTCCAGCAACACGCCGATGGGGGTGTTGACGGCGACGCCGGCGGTGCCGCCAGCCACCAGGATCTTGCCGAGAACGCCTTCGTCCACGGCTTCGAATTCCATGGTCGCCTTGTCGGTCTCGATCTCGCATAAGACGTCGCCCGACTTGACGGCGTCACCTTCCTTTTTCAACCAACGCGCCAGGTTGCCCTCGGTCATGGTGGGCGACAGCGCGGGCATCAGCAATTCGATGGGCATCTCGCGCTCTCCTTACTTGGCGTAGCAGACTTTGCGGGCGGCATCGGCGATGCCTTCCGGAGTCGGCAGGTACAGGCGTTCCAGGTTGGCGGCATAAGGCATGGGCACGTCGGCGCCGCAGACACGGATGACCGGGGCGTCCAGCCAGTCGAAGCAATGCTCCATCATCAGGGCGGCGATTTCCGAGCCGATGCCCGCATAGGCCCAGCCTTCTTCCACCGAGACGATGCGGTTGGTCTTCTTCACCGAGGCGACGATGCTGTCGATGTCGATGGGGCGAAGCGAGCGCAGGTTGATCACTTCCGCCGAGATGCCATCCTTTTCCAGCATGGCGGCGGCTTCCAGCGAGGTGCCGACCATGCGCGAATAGGTGACGATGGTCACGTGCTCGCCAGGGCGTTCGATCTTGGCCTTGCCGATGGGGACAATGAAGTCCGGATCGTCAGGCACGTCGAAGGACTGGCCGTAAAGGATTTCGTTTTCCAGCACCACCACCGGGTTGGGGTCGCGGATGGCGGACTTCAGCAGGCCCTTGGCGTCGGCCGCCGACCAAGGCGCGACCACCTTCAGACCCGGGCAATGGGCGTACCAGGACGCGAAGTCCTGGGAATGCTGGGCGGCGACGCGGGCGGCGGCACCGTTGGGACCACGGAACACGATGGGACAGGGCTGTTGGCCGCCCGACATGTAAAGGGTCTTGGCCGCCGAGTTGATCACATGGTCGATGGCCTGCATGGAGAAGTTCATGGTCATGAACTCGACGATGGGCTTCAAGCCAGCGAAAGCCGCCCCCACGGCCAAACCGGCGAAGCCCATTTCGGTGATCGGGGTGTCGATCACCCGCTTATCGCCGAATTCGTCCAGCAGACCTTGCGAGACCTTATAGGCGCCCTGATATTGCGCCACTTCCTCGCCCAGCAGGAAGACACCTTCGTCGCGGCGCATTTCTTCGGCCATGGCGTCGCGCAAAGCTTCGCGCACGGTCTGGCGGTTATATTTGTCGTATTCCTTTTCCACGTGGACCGGGGCGGCAGTCGCCGGGGCCTGGGCCATCACGGCAGCCTGCGGACCATCATTGTGGGCCACCGGAGTGGTGGACGGGCCAGCCTTCTCCATCACCTTGCCCAAATCGGCTTCGGTTTCGCCTTCTTCCAGCATGATGGCGATGGGGGTATTGACGGCAACACCTTCGGTGCCGGCGGCGACCATGATCTTGCCCAACACACCTTCGTCAACGGCTTCCATTTCCATGGTCGCCTTGTCGGTTTCAATCTCGGCCAGCACGTCGCCGGACTTCACCGCGTCGCCCTCGGCCTTCAGCCAACGGGCCAGCTTGCCCTCGGTCATGGTCGGCGACAGCGCCGGCATCAGAATTTCGATAGCCATCGTCTCGTCTCCCTGGCCTTAGGCTTCAATCAACACGTCGGTCCACAATTCGGACACATCCGGCTCGGGGCTGGATTGCGCGAATTCGGCGGCTTCCGAGACGATCGCCTTGACCTCGCGGTCCATTTCCTTCAGCAAAGCCTCGTCCACCAAACCGGCTTCCAGCAGGCGGTTCTTCAAGGTGTCGATGGGGTCGTGCTGCTCGCGCATCTTGGTCACTTCCTCCTTGGTCCGGTACTTGGCCGGGTCGGACATGGAATGGCCGCGATAGCGATAGGTCTTCATTTCCAGGATATAGGGACCGTTGCCCGAACGAGCATGCTCCAGGGCTCGGCAGGCGGCTTCATAGACCGCCTGGACGCTCATGCCGTCAACCGCCTCGCCGGGGATACCGTAGGCGGCACCGCGCTTGTAAAGCTCAAGGCCGGCGGCGTGACGCTCGGACGAGGTACCCATGGCGTATTTGTTGTTTTCGATCACATAGACAACCGGCAGCTTCCACAAAGCCGCCATGTTGAAGCTTTCGTAAACCTGACCCTGGTTAAGTGCGCCGTCGCCCAAGTAAACGTGACAGACGCCCTGATCGCCGGTGTACTTGTGGGCAAAGCCCAGGCCGGTACCGATCGGCACCTGGGCGCCGACGATGCCGTGACCGCCATAGAAGCGCTTTTCACGGCTGAACATGTGCATCGAGCCGCCCTTGCCCTTGGAATAACCGCCGATGCGGCCGGTCAATTCGGCCATGACGCCCTTGGCGTCCATGCCGCAGGCCAGCATCTGGCCGTGGTCACGGTAGGACGTGATGACCGAATCGGTCTCGCCCGCCGCCGATTGCATGCCGACGACCACCGCTTCCTGGCCGATATAGAGGTGGCAGAAACCACCGATCAGACCCATGCCGTACAACTGGCCGGCCTTTTCCTCAAAACGACGGATCTGCAGCATGTCGCGATACCAGCCGATCAATTGATCGGCACCGATCTCCGCCGACTTGGCTTTGCGCTTGGACGTGGTCGCCATGGTTCCTCCCAGGGCAGGATGATGTGAGTGCGTAGGCAGATAGGTAAACCAACCTTCCCTTTCAGGCAAGGCGTTTCACCGCTAAAAACGCTTATTTTGCAATGCAATAATGATGATTAACTGACTTCTGGTTATTTATCGAACCCTAACCAGACGGGCAGGCAACGGGTGGTGCAACGCAGCAACCCTTTCGCTTCATACGGTTAGCGGACATGGTGGATATTGGGTGCGAAAAGGCAAAAGAAAAGCCGCCCTGGGGCGGCTTTTCTGATTAGCTCGGTTCCGGCTGCGATATCCGATCAGCGAAATCCCGCAATCGGTCGGGGTCCGGGTGCCCCAGTTCCAGGGCACGAGCAACAACCGCCGACAAACCCCAGCCGGGGGAGCGGATGCCAGCGTCCAGGAGGGCGGATATTTCAACCTCCGCCTGCTGACGCCATTCGGGGAAAACGGCATAGCGGTAGAACCAGCATTCAAGGAGCAGGGGGTTTTGCACATCCGTCGCACACAGCACAGCCCTATCAATCAAATCACTCGCTTCAGCCAGCCCCCCATGACCAATGAGAATACAAGCCAGATTCCCGAAGCAATCACCATCATCAGGGGCAAGAGCTAGTGCGCGACGATAAAGAGCCTCCGCCTCACCTAAATTCTGGCGCCGGCGCAGCATGAATAAGGCAAAGCTGCATAAATTATTTAAATGTACAGGGTCGACATCATCCGCCGTGCGATATAGACGCTCCGCCGCGTCAAAGTCGCTACGCACCTCCTCCATGAACAACGCAAAGCTCCACAAATTATCTACATGCCGGGGATCAGCAATTTCCGCCGCACGATAAAGACGTTCTGCTTCATCCATATCACAGCGACTGATCTCCATAAAAAGCGCGAAGCCCCATAAAATATGAGAATCCGAGGGACTAACCGCTTCTGCGGCATGATAAAGGCGCTCAGCCTCATCCATATCGCCACGAATTAAATGCATAAAGTCAGCAAAGCACACCAAGTTATATGTATCTTCTGGATCTACGGCCTCTGCCGCGCGATAAAGACGCTCGGCTTCATCCATATCGCTATGCACATTCTGCATAAAATTTGCAAAATTAGTTAAATTACGCGTGTACTTTGGATCGACCTCTTCTGCCATACGAAATAGACGTTCAGCCTCATCCATATCACCGCGCTCATTCTGCATAAACATTGCAAAATTTGTTAGATTGCGCGTGTACATTGGATCGAGTTCTTCTGCTGCACGAAATAGACGCTCTGCCTCGTCCATGTCACCGCGCTCAATCTTCATAAAACCAGCTAAATTCGTTAGATAGCGCACGCTGTCAGGCTCTGCGACGACCGCCGCACGCAAAAGTCGCTCAGCCTCATCCAAATCTCCACGCACGTCGTTCATAAACACCGCAAAATTAGCGAGGTTTGCGGCTCCACTGGGATCAACAAGTTCAGCAGCACGATAAAGACGCTCTGCCCCATCCATTTCCCCATAAACATCCTGAAGAATAAATGCAAGATTACACAAAGCAGGATAATACACAGGATCATATCGCAAAGCAGCGATAAGATGATGACGACAAACGTGCATATCTTTTTGCTGCCATGCCTCTTCAGCTATATGGAACTCGCGTTCAGCGGCCTCCCTGTCCGAGGCGACAGACTTAGGGATGAAAGGAACCTTTACGATAATTGCGCCACTCTCCGCTGCCCCGTATGGCAAAGCCCCTTCCGAGACCCGACAGGCCCTCAGATTGAATCCATTAATATCAGTGAAACGCAGATCAATACCGGTTAGGTCACCGTTGACGAAATCCGTCGCCGGGTCCAACCCGGCGATATCGACTAATTGACGAAAATCTGCATCCTTGGCCCCCAAAACAGCCAGAATGGCATCAAAAGGATCAGCCATTCTTGTCATCCTTCTGACGGGGCAAAGGCAATTCGTCCATCAAACGCCGTCCACTGGACAGCATGCGGCGAAACAGCATATCGACGACCTTCTGTTGCTCTATATTCCGCGGTTCCGCAAACACCCCGGTACCACCGGTCAACATCACATCGCCGTCACGATAGGTCTGGAAATAGGCCGAGACCGAGGACTCATCCTCTTCCACTTTGACCACCGCGACTTGATCATTCCACAGGCGCCCATGGGAACGCACAGCTTCGCCATTAGCGTGGCGCAGGGGATCGATGGTGATCTCGACCCGCTTGCGATGGGATGAACCGCTGATGATTTGTTGCGGCACTTTGGTGCTGGCAACCTGGCTGGCGGCATCGCCATCCTTGCGCCCAGTCTTCCCCGCCGCCTTTCCAGCCATTTTCGCCGAGCCCTTAAAGCCGGTCATTCCGCCTTCCATGGCGGTTTCGGCCGAAAATTCACCACTGGCTTCACCCTGTCGTTCACTTTGGCGTGCCGTGGTGACGCTGATCTCCACCTCGACGCTGGTCGGCTTGTGGCAATTCAAGCCGCTATTCAAGCTGCGCGGGACGTAGGAACAACCCTGGAATTCCAACACCACCTTGCCGCCATGGGCGATCAGGTCCGCACGGTCACCATTGGGGGCGGGTAACGAGCAATCCATCAGGGAAATTTCGGCATGAACACCATGCTGATTGTTGGGGGCTTGGTTGCGATCCAGCACGATGCTTGCAAGCTTGCCGATAGCCTCGGCCGCCATGCCATCCAGTTCACAATCTGTCGGCAAGGCTGTGTCACAGGCAGCTTCCACAGCCGTCTCGGCTTGAACAACCGGCAGGTTGTTCGCCGTTTCATCTGCAACGGCGTCAGCTTTCGCTGACGGTTTCTTAGACTTGAAGGGATTGAAAGATCGCGCCATGCCACACCTCCGCCCGCAAGGGTAGCGAAAGGCACGGAACACAGCAACCACCCTACTTGCCGAAGATCACCACCTCGTCGGCGCGACCCATGTTCAGCATGGCCCGCGCCCGCTCTTCCAGCATGTCGGGATCCAGGTGGTCGGGACGCAACAACAGGACGCGGTGTTCCAGGGACTGGCGCTCGGTGGTGACGATGGCCAACTGCATCTCGGCAGCCAGGATTTCCTTGTCCAGGCGCAGCCAGGCCAAGACGCCGCGTTCGCCTTCCACCGTGTGGTAGGCGAAATAAGCCAGAGCACCAACCCCGAACAGGGGGCCCATGACATGGCGCAGACGTCTTTTGAGTTCCGTTAACATGAAGAGGAT
Organism: Magnetospirillum sp.; assembly: GCA_020217035.1. Taxonomy (GTDB): domain Bacteria; phylum Pseudomonadota; class Alphaproteobacteria; order Rhodospirillales; family Magnetospirillaceae; genus Magnetospirillum. Next base: position 9,329 of record JAIWOG010000095.1, read on the forward strand.
GGAATCACAGGCAGATTCGTAACGTCAACAGGATGTGAATAGTTTGATTCATTTTCTTGAATCAATCGTCACTTCTGTGGCGAAAAAGACTCACTTTTCCATCCGTTCGCAAGAACGGCAGGAGAACGTAGCACAGCTTGGTTAACTGGCCGTTAGTATGCGGAGTTTTCATAAAATCCAAAGTAAAATACCCATACTGCATTTGATTCCCATTTGTTCTTCGACACACAAGGACTTGGAATCGAAAACGGCCGGGGAAAACCCCGGCCGTTCGTCATAATCGTGAAGCGGGTGATCAGCGCTTCATGATGGTGGCGCCGGCATAGCGGGCTGCCGGGCCAAGCTCCTCTTCCAGGCGGATCAGTTGGTTGTACTTGGCCAGACGGTCGGAACGCGACAGCGAGCCGGTCTTGATCTGTCCGCAATTGGTCGCCACCGCCAGATCGGCGATGGTGGAATCCTCGGTCTCGCCCGAGCGGTGGCTCATGACGGCGGTGTAGCCGGCCTTGTGGGCCATGTCGACGGCTTCCAGGGTCTCGGTCAGCGAACCGATCTGGTTGACCTTGACCAGGATGGAATTGGCCAGGCCCTTATCGATGCCCATGGACAGACGGGCCGGATTGGTGACGAACAGGTCGTCGCCCACCAACTGCACCTTGCCGCCCAGTTCCT
>JAIWOG010000096.1 GCA_020217035.1 Magnetospirillum sp.
CGGTCAGCATTTCCCAGCCTTCCAGGTCGTCCTCGGCGCAGCCGTCTTCGATGGAGATGATGGGATAGGACTTGACCAGCTTGGAATAGAACTTCACCAGGCCCTTCTGGTCATAGGTCTTCTTGGCGCCGGCCATGTCGTACTTGCCGTCCTTGAAGAACTCGGTCGACGCGCAGTCCAGCGCCAGCATGATGTCCTCGCCCGGCTTGTAGCCGGCCTTTTCGATGGACTGCATGATGAAGTCCAAAGCCTGTTCGGCCGACTTCAGGTTGGGGGCGAAGCCGCCCTCGTCACCCACATTGGTGTTGTGGCCAGCGTCCTTCAACTGCTTCTTCAGTGCCTGGAAGACTTCCGAACCCATGCGGATGGCGTCGGTGCAGGTCGGCGCCCCCACCGGCATGATCATGAATTCCTGGATGTCGATGGGGTTGTCGGCATGCGCCCCGCCATTGATGATGTTCATCATCGGCACCGGCAGCAAGGACGCGAAGGCGCCGCCCACATAACGGTACAGCGGCAGGCCGGCATCCTCGGCGGCTGCCTTGGCGCAAGCCAAGGACACGCCCAGGATGGCGTTGGCGCCCAGGCGCGACTTGTTGGGGGTGCCGTCCAGGTCGATCATGGTCTTGTCCAAGGCCACCTGGTCCTCGGCATCCATGCCCGACAGGGCGTCATAGATCTCGCCGTTGACGCTTTCGCAGGCCTTCTGCACGCCCTTGCCGCCATAGCGCTTCTTGTCGCCGTCACGCAGTTCCACCGCTTCGTGGGCGCCGGTCGAGGCCCCCGACGGAACGGCGGCGCGGCCCATGACACCGCTTTCCAGCACCACGTCGACCTCGACAGTGGGATTGCCGCGCGAGTCAAGGATTTCGCGGGCGTGGATATCGATAATGGCAGTCATCGGAAATCTCCAGATTTCGGACGTTTCGGTTAGTCGAGGGTGATGGGCTGGGCCTTGGCCAGACGGTCGAAGGCCATCAGCGTCTCGATCAGGGCCGGCATGTCGGCCAGACGGATCATGTTGGGTCCGTCGGAGGGCGCGTGATCGGGATCGGGATGGGTTTCAATGAACACGCCGGCAATGCCGAGCGACACGGCGGCACGGGCCAGGACGGGGGCGAAACGACGGTCGCCGCCCGAGGAAGCCCCCTGCCCCCCTGGGCTTTGCACCGCGTGGGTGGCGTCCATGACGACGGGAAAGCCGGTGGCGGCCATGATCGGCAAGGCCCGCATGTCGGCCACCAGGTCGCCATAGCCAAACGAGGCGCCGCGTTCGGTCAGCAAGATGCGCGAATTGCCGGTGCTTTCCACCTTGGCGGCGACATTGGCCATCTGCGACGGCGCCAGGAACTGGCCCTTCTTCACGTTGATCACCGCGCCGGTGCGGCCGGCGGCCAGCAGCAGGTCGGTCTGCCGGCACAGGAAAGCAGGGATCTGCAACACGTCCACCACCTTGGCGACGGGAGCGCATTGCTCTTCGTTATGGATGTCGGTCAACACCGGCAGGCCCAGGGATTCACGGATTTCGGCGAAGACCGGCAACGCCGCCTCCAGCCCCAGGCCGCGACGGCCCGACAGCGAGGTGCGGTTGGCCTTGTCGAAGGACGACTTGTAGATCAGGCCGATGCCGGCCTTTTCACACATTTCCTTCAGCGCACTGGCGCATTCCAGGGCATGTTCACGGCTTTCCATCTGGCACGGGCCGGCGATCAGCACCAGGGGCAGGTCGTTGCCCATGACCAGATTGCGACCGACGGCGACGTGATGATGGGCCATGACGATTACACCAGACGCGATTGCCGAACAGCCGCTTCGATGAAGCTGGTGAACAGCGGGTGGGGGGCGAAGGGCTTGGACTTCAGTTCCGGGTGGAACTGGACGCCGATGAACCACGGATGGTCCGGGAACTCGACGATTTCCGGCAACACGCCGTCAGGCGACAGGCCCGAGAACGACAAGCCCGCCGCTTCCAGACGATCGCGATAATCCATATTGACTTCATAGCGGTGGCGATGGCGTTCGGAAATGCGTTCGGATCCGTAAATCTCGCGCACCCGCGAACCGGCCTTGAGGTCGCAATCATAGGCGCCCAGACGCAGAGTGCCGCCCAAATCGCCGGAAGCGTTGCGCTTTTCCAGCGCGTTACCCTTCAGCCATTCGGTCATCAGGCCGACCACCGGCTCGTCGCAGGAACCGAATTCGGTGGAACTGGCATTGGCGATGCCGGCCAGGTTGCGGGCGGTTTCAATCACCGCCATCTGCATGCCGAAGCAGATGCCGAAATAGGGCACGCGGCGTTCACGGGCGAAACGTACCGCTTCCACCTTGCCGAAGGCGCCGCGTTCGCCGAAACCGCCGGGCACCAGGATGCCATGGCAGGGTTCCAGATGCTGGACGGCGTCTTCCCGCTCGAAAATCTGGCTGTCGATCCAGTTCAGCCGCACACGCACGTTGTTGGCGATGCCGCCATGGGTCAAGGCTTCCGCCAGCGACTTGTAGCTGTCGAGCAAGCTGGTGTACTTGCCGACCACGGCGATGGTCACCTCGCCTTCCGGCTGGCGTACGCGGTCGACGATGTTGATCCAGCGATCCAAATTGGGCTCGGGCGAGTCGATGCCGAAATGGCGGCAAACTTCGCGATCCAAACCTTGTTCGTGATAGCTGATCGGCACCTGGTAGATGGTGTCCACGTCCAGCGCCGGGATCACCGCCTCGCCACGCACGTTGCAGAACAGGGCGATCTTCTTGCGCTCGCCTTCCGGAATCTCGCGGTCCGAGCGGCACATCAGCAGATCGGGTTGGATGCCGACGCTGAGGAGTTCCTTGACCGAGTGCTGTGTCGGCTTGGTTTTCAACTCGCCGGCCGACGGAATGTAAGGCAGCAGGGTCAGATGGATGAACATGGAGCGGTCACGCCCCAATTCGTTGCCCAGCTGACGGATGGCTTCCAGGAACGGCAAGGATTCGATGTCGCCGACGGTGCCACCGATCTCGCACAGGATGAAATCCTCGTCGGTGACGTCGGAACGGACGAATTCCTTGATGGCGTTGGTGACATGCGGAATCACCTGGACGGTGGCGCCCAGATAGTCGCCACGCCGTTCGCGGGCGATGACGTCGGAATAGATGCGGCCGGTGGTGATGTTGTCGGACTTGCGCGACGCCACACCGGTGAAACGCTCGTAATGGCCCAGATCCAGGTCGGTCTCGGCGCCGTCGTCGGTGACGTAGACCTCGCCGTGCTGATAGGGGCTCATGGTGCCCGGATCGACGTTCAAATAAGGATCCAACTTGCGCAGGCGGACCTTGAAGCCACGCGCCTGCAGACAGGCCCCCAGGGCAGCCGAGGCCAGGCCCTTGCCCAGCGACGACACCACACCACCAGTGATAAAGATGAAACGCGTCATAGGCCCCTTGCTTTCACGCTTACGGCTGTCACACGCGAAGACCGCCGGCCCGGTCGGCCGGCGAAATCCCCAAATCAAAAAGTCCGCGCGATCGCCCGGGTTTAGCGAGCCAGCGGCGCGGCAGGCTCGGCCGGAGCAGCCGGAGCACTAATCGGAGCGGCCGGCTTGACCTTGTCGAAAGGTGAACCGCCGCCGGTGCGGTTGTTGGCGATGATGGCCAGGATCAGGCTGGTGGCGAAGAAGCTGGCGGCCAGGATTGCGGTGATCCTGGTCAGCAGGTTGCCGGCCGCCCGGCCGCTCATCAGGCCGCCGCCACCGCCGCCGCCACCGATGCCCAGCGCACCGCCTTCGGAACGCTGCAGCAAGATGACGCCCACCAGGGCCACGGCCAGCAGAAGATGAATGACGAGGATGATCGGAAAGACGTCCATGAGCACACCAGAAAGGCCAAAGCACAAAACGGTCCGCCCGAAGCCCCACCGGTTGGGTGGACGGCTCCGGGCGCCCGAAACATTCGACGGCGTTTTTAGCCCTCCGCGCTGCGGATGGCTAGTATAAAGTTGCCGTCTTCATACCATATGTCGGCAGACTTCAGCCCGCAGCTTGAGCAATCGCCCAGAAATCGTCCACCTTAAGCGCGGCGCCGCCAATCAGGCCGCCATCCACGTCGGGCAGGGCCAGCAGTTGGACGGCGTTGTCGGGCTTCATGGAACCGCCGTACAGGATACGCATCTTGCCGGCTTCCTCGGCGCCGACCAGCTTGACCAGTTCGGCGCGGATTGCGGCGTGCACTTCCTGGGCCTGGTCCGGGGTGGCGACACGCCCGGTGCCGATGGCCCACACCGGTTCATAGGCGATCACCGTGTTTTCGGCATTGGCGCCGGCGGGCAGAGAACCGCGCAACTGGCTGGTGTTGACCGCGATGGTCTGGCCGGCGTCACGCTGGGCCAGGGTTTCGCCGATGCAGACGATGGCGACCAAGCCGGCGGCCAAGGCGGCCTCGGCCTTGGCCTTGACCTGGGAATCGGTCTCGGCATGGTCGGTGCGGCGCTCGGAATGGCCCAGGATAACGTAGGAGCATCCCACATCCTTCAGCAAGGCGGCCGAAGTGTCGCCGGTATGGGCACCGGACACCTTGGCATGGCAGTCCTGGCCGCCCACCGCCACCGGCGACCCGGCGACCGCAGCGACGGCGACGCCCAGCAGCGGGAAAGGCGGGCAGATCAGCATCTGGCAGGCCAAAGCGGGGGCCGACTTGGCCTTGGCGGCGATGCCTTGGGCCAAGGCGGTGGCGTCGGCCACCAGGCCGTTCATCTTCCAGTTACCAGCGATCAGCGGAATGCGGCTCATGGTGCTTCCTTCCCCTTGGTGGAATTTCGTGTTGGCCGGCGTATAGCACCAACCTGGTCTTAGGTCCAAAAGAATGCATGTCAAATGAACGGGCGGGCCGTTGCCGACCCGCCCGTTCCCCGGCGCGGCAAGGCGCTTAACCGTGGGCCATGGGTACTCCCTTGCCGATGACCACGGCGCGACGCCGAAGCGCACACGAGAACGACAACATGAAGCGTAGCGATTCCTGGGTTTCCGGCTTGGACAGCATCTTGATGGTTCCCATCAATCCGGGCGAGGACGCCGGGATGGAGCATTCGTCGATGGCGGGCGGGGTCTGGTAGTTGAACCAGACATAAATGCTGGTCGAGAAGCCGGTCTCGATGGAGCAGAACGCCTTGCCGTCGTATTCCTGCGCCCAGCGGCGGTCCAGCACGCGGGATTGTTCGCGGACCAGTTCGTACTCGGGCATGCGGCCGAACGGCACGTACAGCAACCCGGGCTGATACATCTGGGTGTCGCTGGCCCCCAGCATGGTGATGGTGACGGCGCCAGAACGCAATTGGGCACCCAACTGGCGACCCAGGCGGGAGTGTCGTTGACCGAGCCCTTGTCCGAGGACAACACCTCGACCTCGTCGCTCACCATGGCCAACTTCAGCGCGGCGATAAGCTCCATCAGCGGCCCGGGGCAAAAGGAACCTCGGGCGTCGACGGCCTGACGTTCAGCCATTTCCACTTCTCCCGACAGAGTGATCAATTCGCCTTCTTCGGCATCAGCCAGAAACATCGCCTACCCGGCGTGGCCGTCGAACAACCCTTCCACCGGGTCCTTTTCGGCATCCCAATGGTTCAGGTCGAGGACCAGCGAACAGGCCCATATCTGCATTTCGCCCAGCATCTGGCCTTGCTCGAACAATCCCATGGCGTCGGGGACGTTCTTGGTGACGAATTGCTGGTGGAAATAACCGCCGTGGTAGCGTTGTTCGGCTCACAGCCCCCGGCGGAAGGCCAGGATGGCGTTCGTGGTGATGAACACCTGGACTGGCCGGTCGGAAACCGCGGCGACGGATGCGATCATCGCGGCAAGCTGGATCTTTTCATGCTCGTCCGTGGCAAGCATGATGAACAATGGCTTGGAAGCCATGATTTGCTCCCTCCGGGTCGAGGCATTTCCTTATTTCATGATGACATAATATACATTTTTTCTAATATGACGCCATCCGCCGTTGCCCGAGCAAGCGTTTTCGTCGCCAGCCCTGGCGACGGCAGCAATAGGCAGTTGCGGCCCCCGCCCCCCCCTCTTATGATGCCGACCACTTTGCCTGGGCGGTCCCCGCCCGGACTCTCACCATTTTGCCGGACGCCATGCTCGATTCATTCCGCAACGCTTCGAAATCCTGGATCATCAAGTTGCTGTTCGGCCTGCTGGTCGTCAGCTTCCTCGCCTGGGGTGTCGAGGACGTGGTCCGCGGCGGCCTGTTTGGCCGCGGCCCCGCCATCAAGGTCGGCGACCGCGAAATCACCGCCGCCGAAGTGATGAACGAATTCAAGCGCGACATGGACGTGCTGCAACCGCAATTCGGCGGCAAGCTGACCACCGCCGACGCTCGCCGGTTGGGCCTGCTGGATCGCACCATCGACACCATGGTGACCCGCACCCTGATCGACAAAGCCGCGTATCGTCTTGGGCTCACCACTTCGGACCAAGCGGTGGTCGACAAGGTGGCGGCCGAGCCGACGTTCCGCAACGAATTGGGGCAATTCGACCGCGACCTGCTGCGCCGCGCCCTGGCCCGCGCCGGCTGGTCGGAAGACGAGTTCATGCGCCAGGAGAAGGCGAACATCGTGCGCACCCAGTTGGCCGAGGCGTTCGGAGGCGGTGTCACCGCCCCCGGCCTGCTGACCGACCCATTGATCCGCTGGAACCGCGAGACCCGGGTGGCCGAGACCGTGTCCATCAAGGCGGCGGCCATGCCGCTTCCGGCCAATCCGGACGCCTCCACCCTGGAAGCCTATTACAAGGCTAATTCCACCAGCTTCATGGCCCCCGAGTTCCGGGCCGTCACCGCCTTGCTGCTGCGCTCCAGCGACGCCGGGCGCGGCATCGAGATCACCGACGACATGGTCGCCGAAGCCTACAAGTCCCGCGAGGACGAGTTCCACACCCCGGAACGCCGCACCATCAGCCAAGTGGTGTTGGGTGACGAAGGACTGGCCGGGAAAGCCGACGAAATGATCAAGGCCGGCAAGGACCTGACCGCCATCGCCAAGGACCTTTCGGTCAGCGTCGTCGATTTGGGAGCCGTGGAAAAGGGCGACCTGCCGGACGAACTGGTCGAGCCGGTCTTCACCGCCAAGCAGGGTTCGTTGACCGCGCCCATCAAATCCGCCCTGGGCTGGCACGTGGTCAAGGTCACCCAGGTGACGCCGGAAAGCGTGCGCAGCCTTGACCAGGTCAAGGCGCAACTGGCCAAGGATCTGCTGGCCGAGAAGTCGGTGGACCGTCTCAGCGAATTGGCCAATCAGGTCGAGGATGCCTTGGGTGGTGGCGCCACCTTGGAAGAAACCGCCACCCGCTTCCAACTGCCGCTGATCCGCGTCGCCGCCATGGATGCCAAGGGCCGCTCGCCCGCGGGCAAGCCCGTCGCCGAGGTCCCGACCAGCGAATCCTTTCTGGACGTGGCCTTTCACACCGAACAGGGCACCGAAAGCCAGTTGACCGAGATCGACAACGAAGGATTGTTCCTGTTACGCGTCGATTCCGTCACCCCGCCGCAGCCGAAGGCCCTGGCCGAGGTTCGCGCCGAGGTGCTGGCGGCCTGGCAGGCCGATCAGCGCCGCGACGCCGCCAAGCAACTGGCCGACAAGATCGTCGACAAGGTGAAGGCCGGCGAGTCGCTGGCCAAGGTGGCCGCCGCCCATGCGCTGAAGTTGGAGAAAACCACCCCCTTCACCCGCGAGGGCGGTGACGGCATCAAGCTGCCCCCCGCCATCGTCTCGGCCCTGTTCGACGGCAAGCCCGGCACCACCGCCAGCGCCGCCAGCCGCGACGGCTGGATGGTCGCCCAGTTGGACACGGTGATCGCCTTCGATCCCAAGGCCGATGCCAAGGTCGCCGAGCAAATTCGTCAACGCACCACCAACGCCGTCGCCGTCGACCTGGTTGACCAGTTGATCGCCGCGTTACAAGCCGACATCGGCGTCAAGGTGGACCGTAGCCAATTGGCCAGCGAAGAATGACCATGCCCGCCCGTCCCGATTTCGCCAGTTTTTCCCAAGCCTATGACGCGGGCAAACCGCAACTGGTCTGGAAAACCCTGGTCGCCGATCTGGAAACCCCGGTGTCCGCCTTCATGAAACTGGCGGGCGGCCAGCCCCATTCCTTCCTGCTGGAATCGGTGGAAGGCGGCGCCGTGCGCGGACGGTATTCGGTTCTGGGCATGAAACCCGACCTGTTGTGGAAATGCGTCGGCAACATGGCCTGGATCAACCGCGACGCCCGTACCGACAACGACGCCTTCCAGCCCTGCCGCATCGCCGAAACCCACGGCACTCTCGCAAGCCTGCGCGCCCTGGTAGAAGAAAGCCGGGTCGATATTCCGCCGCATCTGCCGCCCATGGCCGCCGGCCTGGTCGGCTACATGACCTATGACACCATCCGGTTGGTGGAAAAGCTGCCGGACAACAACCCGGACACCATCGGCATTCCCGACGGCATCTACATGCGCCCGACGGTGATGGCGGTGTTCGACAACGTCAACGGCACCTTGACCGCCGTGGTTCCGGTGTGGCCACGTCGGGGGGTGGATTCCCGCGTCGCCTTCGAGTTGGCCCAGGAGCGGCTGAATTTCGTGGTCGAGGCGCTGGAACGGCCGCTGCCGCAAGTCCTGGCCCCGGCCGACCGTGCCAGCCACGCCCCCAATCCGGTGCCGTCGATGACGCCCGAGGAATATTGCGACAAGGTGCGCAAGGCCAAGGAATACATCGCGGCCGGCGACATCTTCCAGGTTGTCCTCAGCCAACGTCTGGCGGTGCCGTTCAAATTGCCGCCCTTCTCGCTGTACCGAGCGTTGCGGCGGATGAATCCCAGCCCGTTCCTGGTCTACATGAATCTGGGCGGTTTCCAACTGGTGGCGTCCAGCCCGGAAATCCTGGTGCGTCTGCGCGACGGCAAGGTCACCATCCGCCCCATCGCCGGTACCCGCAAGCGCGGCATCGACCAGGCCGAGGACGATTCCCTGGCCGCCGACCTGATGGCCGACCCCAAGGAACTGGCGGAACATCTGATGCTGCTGGATCTGGGGCGCAACGACGTCGGCCGGGTATCGAAGATCGGCTCGGTCAAGGTCACCAAGAAGATGTTCGTCGAGTACTACTCGCACGTCATGCACATCGTTTCCAACGTGGAGGGCGACATCCGCGAGGATTGCGACGCCATGGACGCGCTGATGGCCGGCTTCCCCGCCGGCACCACTTCGGGCGCCCCCAAGATCCGCGCCATGGAGATCATCGACGAATTGGAGCCGGAACGCCGGTCGTTCTATGCCGGCTGCATGGGCTACATCTCGGGCAACGGCAACATGGACACCTGCATCGCGCTGCGCACCACCCTGATCAAGGACGGCACCATGTACGTCCAGGCGGGGGCCGGAATCGTCGCCGATTCGGTGCCCGAGAACGAACACGCGGAATGCATGAACAAGGCCCGCGCCCTGGTCCGGGCGGCGGAAGAAGCATTGGAATACACGCTTTCCCGTCAGTAAACGACAAGGCCGGGATAGCTCCCGGCCTTTTTCAAGTCACACGGCACCCTGAAAATCGAATCCGGCGCCGTCCACCGCCTTCTTCACCTGGGCTTCCTCGGCGCCGTCCACGGTGACCGTCGCCGTGCCCAAGTCGATGGTGACGCTGGCCGCCGGCGCCTCGGCCTTGATGGCCTGCTCCACCGAACGGGCGCAGCCGCCACAGGTCATGCCGCTCACCTTGTAGGTCGTGCTCATGGATATGCTCCTGATGGGATCGTTCTACGCCTAGAATGAAGGTTCCACCCACTGGAAGGTCAAGACGGAACTGTCACCGTCCATGCCGGACGACGGTGGTGACCGGCACCAACACGAAGCCCTTGGCCGCCAAGGTTGGCAGCCAGCCGGACAGCGCCTCGATGGTGCCGTCATGGGGATGGCCGATGGCGATGGCGGCGCCATGCTTGCGAGCATAGGATTCGGTCTTGGCCAATTGTTCGCGCACCGCCGACACCGCCAT